>JAGLSY010000177.1 GCA_023135545.1 Thermoplasmata archaeon
TGTTCACCCTTCTCCTCCCTCACACCACTGGCTTACTCCTGTCTCCTCTCTTTTTTCTTGCTACAAATAGGCCGAGAGCGCATTGGCTTTAAGTATCTCGCGCCATTGCAGATTTGATGAAAGCCGCGATGATCAATATGCTGTCAAATGCCGCCTGGTTCTCGTCCCTGTTCCTGATACCATTATTTGCACAGGACCTGGGAGCCACCGAGGAGCAGATAGGCCTGATAGTCGCAGGCTATGGCACAGCATCTTTGGTATCCTCCTACATCTTCGGAAGATTGGCAGACATCCACGGCCGCCGTCTGTTCCTGCGGTTCGGCCTGATATTTTCGGCCTTTGCGGCCCTTATCCAGATACTGTCCCATGATCCCCTCACACTTCTTTTTACCAGGGCCCTGATGGGTTTTTCAGCCGGTGTCTTCCCCGCGGCCCTCATGGCCTATGCCTACGAGTCAAAATGGAAGATGGGCAAGTTCATGGCCTATGGTTCTCTCGGTTGGGGGGTGGGTACGATAGTTGCCGGTATCCTGGCCACCGTAATTGTAATGAGCAATCCATACGCGGCCCCCTTCCTGCTCAGCGCCTTACTTCTTTCCCTGTCATTCATCATATCCATGAGGATGCCCAAGGTTCAGGAGCGCATGGTCAAGGTCCCGCTATTTCCTGTAAAAGTGATAAAAAAGAACATGCCAGTTTATCTCACTATCCTGATAAGGCACATGGGGGCATGCACGATATGGGTGATATTCCCGATATTCGTGATCGAGATCGGCGGCTCTTTCTTCTGGATAGGAGTAATATATGGTATAAATTCCCTCACCCAGTTCATTGTCATGAGAAAACTCAGGGCCAAAAGCACAACCCTGATAATCTGGGGCCTGATACTGTCGATGATCACATTCTTTTTATTCACATTATGTGAGAATGTCTGGCAATTACTGCCCACCCAGATATTGCTGGGCACGGCCTGGGCCTTCCTCTATGTGGGCTCCATCAAGTTCATAATGGCCCGGAATGAAGAGAGGGCTACGGCAACCGGCCTTCTCAATTCGGTACTCAACATTTCATCCATCGGCGGCGCGCTTATCGGCGGTGTTGTGGCCGGCCTCTTCGGGTATTATGCGACCATGTACCTTGCCGCGGCAGCATCCTTCGTAGCAATGTTGATATTCCTGGCTCTTGTAAATTTCGGCAAGAAAAAAAGGCCAAAACCAATGCAACTTCACCGAGCTAATCTATATGCAATTCCTTAAGTCCGGATTTGGGATTGAGCACCCTGTCAAATTCCATATTGTCCAGCTTGAGTATGAGGATCTCGTTGAGAACACTTACCTTAGCTCTTTTCAGATGACCACCTATTAAACCGTGATCCGGCCCGGCCAGGGCAACATGGATGTGTATCATCGTTTCCCCCTTGGTGGAAATGCTTCCGTGCATTGCGATCAATTCGTAGGCCTCCTCGTAAACCTTCCAATCATATTCCCCATCTTCGAAATACCCGATTTCAAAATCGACCATCATACCGATTCCGGAAACAATAATTCCGGATTTTATGTCGTATTCAGCTATAGCTTTCTCCAGACACTCGAACAATTCTTCCCCCTCATCAAGTTTCAGTACCACAAAATTGCCATTCATCTTTCCATGCATCTTATCTCCTCTTTATCGTGAAAACATATCTGACCGGCACCCGTCTTTTCATCCCTGTCCAGTAGGTGCATGTCGGGCAGGTGTGAGCCAGGGTGACCGTGCCCCCGAAAACAGTCTGGTTCCTGGATTTTTTCAGTTTAGATTCACAGACAGGGCATTTTGTAATTCCGGTTTTCTGCTGCTCCGTCTCCCGCGAATACACCTCTACTTGAGCAATACCTTCCTTGATGGCCAGCAGCCTCATTCTCCTTTCCCCGACCTGGTAGTTTTCCCCACCAGAGTTGAGCTCCCTCTCCACCAGCTCCTTCAACTTCTTCTGGGAATTGACCACCTTGTACCGTGCCATAACATCTCTTATGGCGATGATGACCTGGTCATTTTTCGGGATTTTGTACATCATATATGGTATTGGCCTCGGTATATTTAACACTTATACAACAGCAACAACAATAACATGGTAGCAACCCTTTTTAGCCGGTAACACATTTACCAAATCATGGAGTGCAAGAAAGAAGAAAATCTGAAAGACTGCAACTGCTCGTATCCTGGGTGCAGCAGAAAGGGTGTTTGCTGTGACTGCCTGCCATATCACCTGAAGATGAGGCAGCTGCCAGCCTGCTGCTTTCCCGATGATGTGGAAAAAACCTATGACAGGTCATTTGAGAAGTTTGCGGAAGCCTGGGACCTTTGATAACTGACTGGCCCTCTAGGCAAAGGGAAGATGAATCGGACCAGACCGATAAGTGCCATCATCATTTCGGTAATTATAAAAGGTCACAAACATTTTACCACTTGGTGGAAGTATTAATTTCAAGAATAAGTTTTTCATAATACTAATCATTGTCGGGGGATTGGTGACCATCTCACTTACCCAGACCTCAATTTTCAAGGATAGATGGACCGTAGAGGTCGTTGATGATGGGAGCCTTGTGGGTGATGGCAATTCTATAGCCTTGGATTCAGAAGGCAATCCACATATATCCTATGTTGACAAGCAAACCTCCTCGCTCAAGTACGCATTCTGGGATGGTGGAGAATGGAATTTAGAATCCGTGGATAACGAAATTTTGGTCGGCACTTCCGAAACTTATATCGACAATCACGATGTGATTCACATCATCTATACACACGAACTGACGGGAATAGGCCATTATGATAAGTATGCCCAGAAGTCTGGAGATGAATGGGATGTCATGACCCTTGATTTTAATGGTAGGTGGTCCCCGATCATTGATATTGACTCTGAGGGGCGGATGATGCTGGTTCAGTCCCAGTATTATTCGGAAAATTCTGCATTGATGATATTTAAATGGGTGGAGGGAGGCCCCCCCGAACCCCCAGATATACAATCCGAAGGCATAATCACAAGCTCTGACTTGGTTTTTGGATCAGATGATTCCGTACACATCCTATATCAAGAAAGGATAGGCCAGTTTTATAGTGAGGCCTTTTATCTCACATATTACGGTACATATGAAGATGGAGAATGGGTGTTGAGCTTGATCGAGAACAGGTCAATGTACGTGGGGGATGTGCTGAACTTCCGTCCAGCTTATTCACTTTTCCTCGATAGCGATAATGAACCTAGTCTTTTCTACATTAACCAGAGCCAGGTCCTCGTTAGAAAGCATCTGTCAGGAAATGAGTGGAAGGACGAGCCAGTATATCCGGAGACAGCCAAAGTAGATGAATATTCTTATGACAATCTGCCAGTCGCATCATGTAGGATTGATATAGACACCAAGGGCAATTTCCACATCCTTTTAATTGGTGACACAAAGGACCATTTGATATATGGCAAACAATCAGGGGGCCAGTGGGTGTTCGAGACCGTCCTCTCCTCTACAAAAGTGGGACAAGGGGACCTGGTCATCGATTCATATGGCAATGTCCACATCTCCCACTTCAATGAGATCACCGGCAATCTCGAGTACATAAAAGGCCAGACCACAAAATACGACAATTACATCTTTACAGCAAACACCATCACCATTGCTGTAGTGATCATTTGGTTAGCAATATCTTATTCAAAGGGGAAGGAATCTAGAGACAATCATCAAGAGTGAGTTCCTCCATATCCCAACCAAAGACATGGGTTATCCGGGCAAATGTTTTTCATCGAAGCAGACCCACCAATCATTTATTTTTTCGAACAACTTCACCTATTCTGATGGAAGAGCTGACATTGCCATTTCCCTGAACAACATCAGCATCATCCATCTGCTAAAGGCACTCCCTATCTTCGAGGACATGGGCATGAAACTGTGGATCGAGAAGTGCGAGAAGGCCCTGGCCGAGCTTGATGACAATGGTGCCTGAGAGATTATTTTGGTATTTTCCTGAGGATACTTGTCTTGCTGGCCATTATATTTGCCCGCCTGCCAGCCCCCCGCCACACTGAGACATCAAAGTTACCCGTGCTGGCAATTACTGTGACCCCCATCTGCTCTTTCTCCACCCATTTCCCATATGCCTCAGCAATACTTTTACCATCGAAATGTATTCCTACCACTCATGGAAGAGCTAGTCTTGCAACAACCAGAGCTTATTGGCCGGGATGAGGAATTATCCAAGTTGAAAAAATCACTGGACATGGCCATTAATGGCAAAGGGTCCACTGTTTACATTGCCGGGGAAGCCGGAATCGGCAAAACCAGACTTGTCACAGAGTTAAAGAAAGACGCAGAGGCCAAGGAAGTAAACATCATCCAGGGCTGGTGCCTGGCCGAGAGCCTGGAGCCGATGATGCCAATCAAAACCGCCTTGAGGGAGGCCGGGATGTTTCACCTGGTATCCGGAACCCCGCCGCCAAAGGTGATGTCAGCGTACCTTGTCAATGGTGCTGGCATGCTAATCTCAAAGGCAGAGAGAGAGGAGTCTGGACTGGACCCGGATATCTTTGCCTCTATGTTGCAGGCAGTGGGTAATTTCGTACATGATTCCCTGACCATGATGGACAGCAACTCTGGGGCCTATCTCAACTCTCTGGGCTATGGTGAATATACTATTCTGCTCCAATCTTCTGCTTCAATTTCTATGGCCACTGTTATTAAGGGAACAAACAGCGAGTTTCTTATAGACGATATGAAACGCGTACTTGTAGAAATAGGAACTAAATACGATGACTGGTCAGGTGACGTTTCCAAAACAACGGATGCCCAGCCTAAGACATCCTGGTTTATTGACTCAGGCAAGTATGATGGCAGGTTCCTCGTGGACGATGCCAAGATAAAGCAGGAGAACCTCTTCGACAACATACTGTTGGGCCTTCAGAGAGCCTCCATGGAAAAGCCAGTTCTCCTTTTCCTTGACGACCTGCAATGGTCAGACCCCACAACATTGAACCTTGTTCATTACCTGGCCAGGAACACAAGAAATAACAATGTTCTGATTCTCGGAACCTACAGGCCAGAGGACATCGTTGAAGGTCCGGACGGCTCTACCCACCATCTTGAAACATCCATGCAGGGCATGAGCAGGGAGGGCCTTTTTGAAAAGATTGAATTAAAGAGACTGGATGCTGAAAATACTGAAAAAATAGTCGAATCAATGCTTGGCCAAACCTCGTTTGAGCAAAGCTTCTTTGACAAAATATACAAGGAAACTGATGGCTCACCATTCTTCATCCTTGAAGTTGTCAAACTTATAATTGAAGATGAAGCAATTAAACAGAATGAAGAAGGCATATGGCTGCTTGATAAAGAGCTGGATGAATTAGATGTGCCATCAAAGATCTATGATGTTGTTAAACGACGTTTGAACCGGCTCATGAAAGAGCAGAAGGAAATCCTTGAATGTGCCAGCGTAATCGGTGATGAATTCAAATCAGATATTGTTGGCAGCATTTTAGGCCTGAATAAAATCAGGCTTCTCAAAAATCTTTCAGAGATCGAGAAGACTCATCAACTTATCCATTACCTCCAGGACAAATACAGGTTCGACCATGCCAAGGTCAAGGAAGTCCTGTACAATGGCATCGGAGAGGAATTGAGGAAGGAGTATCACAAGATAGTTGGAGATACTATTGCTGAGTTGCACAATGACAGCCTTGATGAGGTGGTGAATGATCTGGCATATCATTATCTCGAAGCAGGTGATCTGAAAGCCGAGAAGTATCTGATCATGGCAGGCGACAAGGCCAAAGATAAATATGCGAACGAGGAGGCAATAAGGTTTTACGAGCATGCTACAGAGTTAATTGACGATGAAGAAGAACTCAAAGCTATTTTCAAAAATCTTGGAGATATTTACAACTTGATCGGTGATTTCGAAAATGCAATAAAAAATTACACATCAGCTTTGGAGATAGAAAGGGAGAACTCGAGGAAAGCGGAATTGCATATGAGTCTATCATTTGTCTATGAACGAAAAGGTGATTATGAGAGGGCTAGAGAGGAATGCAACAACGGCCTGAAGCTTGTCGGGGAACAGGATTCCTTGGAACTGGCTAAATTACAGATTTTTTTGGCTGGCACATACGCAAGAAGCGGCGATTTCGACAAGGCGATCGAGAACTCTTCGGAGGGCTTGGCTTTCGCGGAGAAAGCGGGAGCAATGATGGAGATCGCAAAGGCCAGACAGGTCATTGGTGTTGTACACATATTCAAAGGAGATCTCAAAAGCGCGTTAGAACATCTCGAAATATGCTTGAAGATCCTTAAGGAGAACAGGGATGTAACAGCGATTTCAACCATAGTGAATAATATCGGCCTGGTCTATCGCGATCTGGGTAAGCTGGAGAAGGCTAGGGAATTTATCGAGCAGGGCTTGGAGGCATCGGAGAAAATAGGAAATAAATATGATATATCTTCCACACTCAACAACCTCGGCCTGATTTACAGGGAGATGGGAGACCTGGCCAGGGCACTAGAACTATTCGAGAAAGGGCTCGAGATATCGGAGATGATCGGGGACAGGTTCGGCGCGGGGTTGAGACTATACAACATCGGTGAAGTGCATTTGTATCTCGGTGAGCCGCAAAAGAGTTTGGAATGCCTCAACGAAGCGCTTGCCATCTTCATAGAGACAGGAAATAAGCGTTCAATAATTGAATGTCAATGCAATCTGGCTTATGCCTATCTGGAAATAGGAAACACGGTGAAAGCTTTCGAAAACGCGGAAAAGGCCGTTAGTTCATCCCATGAAATCGGAGCTAAAGGACTCGAAATCATGGGCCGCCTGTCTTTTGGAACGACCTACATAAAAATGAACGAGCTTGAAAAAGCAAAATCAGAGTTCGACAAGACCCAAGAATTATTGGCTGAGGTCGGAGATAGAATCCTGCAAGCAGGACTGTACTACCAGTATGCCCGGCTCTACATATGCACTGGAGACTATGATAAGGCAAAGGAGAAGTTGGTAAAAGCCCTCTCCATGTTCGAGGAGATGGGCATGAAATTGTGGGAAGAGAAATGTATGAAGGCACTGGCAGAACTTGACGTAGCCTAAACACACATTTGGGATTTTTTTGAATACCCACCTGCCAGCCCCCAACCTTGCTTATACATTACTGATACCCGTGCTAGCCATCACTGGCACCCCCAACAAGCCATTTCAATCAATTACAAAAAATCATCCAGTGTTAGCTTCTTATCTGTTTTCTTTATCTTCACGCTTTCCTTCTTTTGTGCCGGGTCGCCGCCACCGCCATCTCCGAACCCATCGCTGAACAATGTTTTCTGCTGGCTCCCGCTCATCAGGCTGTTCATGTCCCACCCGAAGACATCTGTGATCCTTGCCAGCGTCATCGCCATCCGCCTTGCATAGTAGTAATAATCCGGTTCGTGGGTGAATTCTTTACCATCTATGTAGGGCTCGGCCTCGATTGGTGACTTCTTTCCATTCACCACGACCCAAGATACCTTCATCCCGGGCACGAACTCGTAGCCCATCTCCATTATCTTTTTTGCAGTCTGGACAGTGGTTTGCGAGTCCGGCTCCTTGTAGGCCCTGAATTCCTTGCACGTCCTGGATATGACCAGGTCTTTCACCGGGGCTTCACCCTTCATCGTGTCAGATACCAGGTCCCTGGCCAGCCTCACCGCGCTGTCGATGTCGTTATCCAGTATCATGTCAAAAATTCTGGTGAGGGCATCGCTCTGGAGGTTGAAGGAATCGCTGCGGCGCGTCTCGTAGCCCCTTATTATGGTCTTTTCCTCTGGCCAGACCACCCGGCCCACATATCTTTTCTTGGCCCCGTGGGAGAATAATGGATTATAAATTCCCTCGAATTCCAGGACAGCTCCCTCTTTCGAATACCGCTTGGCAACTGACTTTCCCACCTTCAAGGCCTCTTCAATTGTGGTGCCTGGCGACTGGAAAAAAACAGAATCGGTATCTCCGTAAACCACCGTCAAGTCCTCTGATTCAAGTTGATCTATTATGGATTTAGTATTCTCTCTGGCAAAGGCGGTTATGCTGGCTCCTATCTTGGGATTGGTAAATCGGTAAAAGGCAGAGGCAAATACCCCGTAAAAGGCGTTCATGAGGATTTTAATAGCGAATTGGAGCCCGTCATAATATTTTTTCTCATTCTCGTCCTCGGCGGCCTTTTGCTTGGCCTTGATGTCATCCCGCTCGGCCATCAACCTTTCCAGAACCTGCGGCAGCAAGCCTTCTTTCGTGTCTTTGTCAAGGTAACTTACCCCCGGCTCCGGGCTTTTTATTGTACCGTCGGGGCTCAGGGTGGTGAAGCAGATGTTCTTGGCGATGATGAGGCTGGGATACATTGATTTGAAATCCAAGACACAGACCCAATCATACAGCCCGGGGTTGATGGTGTGTACATAACCCCCTTCGATCTTTCCGGTTTTCTTGTGGCCAGCTGTCAGCGGAACCCCGATTTTATTTTTATCCGCCTCCCGTATGAGAATTGAATCTATGAGGGTAGACGTGCGACCGTTTACCACATCGTCCAGCGGCAGTTTTGCCACTGTGCCCAGGTCCATGCCCTTTTCCAGAACAGCTATATGCAGGAGTATTTTCAATGCCAGCTCGGCGTCCTTCTTGCAGTATTTTATTACTTTATCCTTGTCGGCCGCCCATTCCTCATCTATCTTGATGGGGTTGACATCATGCTTTTCCTCTCCCAGGACCAGCTTGGCCACCGCGTTGAGGGTCTCCTGCTTGGGCCGCAGTTCCAGCTTGGCATTCCACCAGGCATCGGCGATTATCCTTCCGTTGAGCCTCCAGAATCTGCCTCCCACCTCCCTGAGATAGGCTTTATTCCTTCCGATGTCCACCTTGACCTTGTGGGCTTCAGCCCTCTCCAGCAGAAGGGGAATGTCATAACCGTCTATGTTGTAGCCAGTTATCACATCCGGGTCCTCTTTTTTGATTACCTCGACAAAGTCCCGGATCATATCCTTCTCGCTGCCCTCTAACCCGTAGTTTGTGACATTGTTCTCATCACCGCTGGCTATTGAATAGCAGATGGTGTAGATCTCCCTGGTCGCGATGCTGTTTTCGATGTCAAAGCTCAGGATCTTAAGGTCTGGCTTGAAAGCTTCTATCGTCCCGAATTCGGAAGCCTCTACAACCAAATCGGTGGTGTATCCCCACCCACCCACCTTGCTGCCAGTTACCTTAAAACAGCTACCCAGGTCCATATCGTAGATAAATCTGTGGTGGAAGGGAATGTCGGCGGCCAGCACCGTAGGAGGCCCGTATTTCTTTCTGTAATCCGGAACCATCCAGGGGTATCTGATAGTCACCTTGGCGCATCTGCGCATCACCCCCTTGTGGAATAATTCCACTTCCTCTACATCCAGCACGATATCGTCCGATTTGAGGCCAGCCAATACACCTGACGGAGGCTCAACTAGGAAAAAGTAGGGCTTGAATCCTTTATAAAGCACCGTGACGGACTTGCCGGTATCGGTCCTGCCAAACAGCTCCAGAACAACGTCGTCCTTTCTCGAATAGGATGCTGCCAGCAATCGAACATTCCATTCACCCATCTTTATACGGCCTCCAACTCCTCAATCTTTTTCTTGTATTGAAAATTTGGGGTATTTTCAAATAACCCTCTGGATTTTTCAGTGGCCAGGTCTCTTTTCAGAAACTCCATGACTGTCTCTACCTCCCCGCAACGATGGTGATGACATCACAGCTTTTCAGCTCGTGGTCATGGCCTATCACCCTTTTGGTCCTGGCATCTATGGCCCTTATGAACTTGTCGCCCAGGTCGGTGTGCACCTTGTAGGCCAGGTCCTTGGCATTGCTGCCTTTTGGAAGGAGATGAACATCCGGAAGAACCCGCCCCTCCTTGTCGGTGAGTTTGTTCTCGTCCTCCACCGGGTAGACGTATATCAGATCAAGGATACCGAAGACCGCGGTTTCCAAACATGGCTGGACACCCGTGCTTCCGAATTTATCCATGAACTCCGACACTTTTTCCAAACCCGCCAGCTGCCCGGCAGATAATTTTTCACTATCAACAACATTGAATGAAGGTGCGCCAGGCACGTATTCTATAAGCCCGGATTTGGCCGCTCGCCTCAGAGCCAGCTCATACTCGGCAGATATCATGATTATGGTCCTGTCTTTGAGCTCCCTTAATTTTTGGATGTTCTCTTCTGGCGCGATATCACACTTGTTGGCGGCTATGATTAACGGCTTTCCGACCTTCTGGATCTCGGCGCAGAGCCGCAGCACATCCTCATCTCCCCACTTATCTGGAGTTCCCTCCAGCCCGGCGGCTCTCAGTGCCCTGATGATCTGAATCTCTGTTATAGCCAGCCCGGTCAACTTATCGTGAAGCATGGTCTCGATCTTGTTGCCCACCAGCGAGCTCTGCCTCGATATCTTCTTCCAGTCCTTCATGATGATGCTGTGTATCCAGTAGATTATCTCTTTCTCAAGGAACGCGATATCCTCCATCGGGTCGTGCTGACCCACCTTGCACGGTGTTCCATCGATGAGGGTCCCGCCGCTGGCATCAATTATATGAATCAAAACACTGGCCTGTCTCAGGTCATCCAGAAATTTATTTCCCAGGCCCTTGCCCTGCCACGCGTCCGGCACCAATCCTGCCACATCAATGGCCTTTACCGGGATCAGCCTCACCCCGCCCTCGCAGTCCGAGTTATTGGGCGTACATGCCACTTCAAATTCCTGGCACGGGCACTTCCCCCTCACATAGGCCACCCCGATATTCGGCTCCACGGTTGTGAAGGGATAATTGGCGATCTCGGCATTGGCCAGTGTCAGGGCTGAAAACATGGTTGACTTGCCGACATTCGGCTTTCCTATAATTCCTATATCCATCTACCTACCCCAGGGTAACATATGGATAGGTATAGAAAAATGTAATGCAACAACAAGTTATCTATATCCTGTCGGCTCAACTAGAATACTGGCACGTTAAATATACCTCTACATGATGCTGTTATACCCTCCTTCCTCCCCCACCATGTTGATAAACACTGAGACCCACACTGGCAATTACTGGGACCCCCGTCTGCAAAATAATTGTGGGCTGCCCTTTCTTAAAAGTATTTTATTATTCACCCATCTCTTTCAAGCATGTATCCAGTTTTTCCTCGGCATCTGCATTGCCAGGCGATATTTCCAATATCTTTCTGAAGCAGTCTGCCGCGTCTCGCCATTGCTTCAGCTGGAAGGAACCATTGGCCAAGGTGAACCAGGCAGGCAGGGATTCCGGCTTGGTGCGCAGAACCTCCGAAACGGCGCTGATTGCCTTGCCCATATCTCCCATTTCGATATGTGACTGGGCCTTGAGGCATAAAGTCATTTCGTCGTAGGGGTTGATCTTCAATGCCTTTTTGAACATCTTCAGAGCTTCATCATGCCGGCCCTTGCCAGCCAGTTTTTTAGCCTCATTGACCATGCCCGTGAAGTCCTTGGGTTTAGCCATCTGCTTTTTCTTTTTCTTCCCCTTCTCCACTTCATCCAAATCGACTATTTCCTCATCGAGTGCACCCAGGGTTTCAGTTCTGGCATAGTACGCAAACCTGCCTTTCTTCTCCTTGGTGACGAGGCCTTTGTCCTCCAGAGCCTTGAGACCTCTCTGAATTGCCGAATCCGAAATCGATTTATCCATCTTCTTTTTGATTTCCGCTTTTGTTGCAGGGTCATCATCTATCGCCTCAAAGATAATCTGCTGGTTCTCGTTCAGGTGCTCGGACATATGGTCATACTCGCTCTCGATAATCTCCATCTCCGTGGAAAGCTCTTGAAGATCGGCTTCTATCTTCTCCTCTATCTCCTCGGGCTTCACCTTTTTCTTTTTCTTTTTCTTCGACTTCTTTTTGCCAGGCTCATCGCCCTCGGCCAGCCTTTGCTTGAGTATGTTAAGAGCCTTTTCAGCCTTGTGGAAGTCCGGGTTGAGGCGGTGGGCCCTCTCGAAGCACACTATTGCCTTTCCGAATTCCTTCTGGCCTATCAGAGCCTTTCCCTTGATGTACCATGCCTCGGCAAACGTCGGTCTCTCGTGCAGGACCTGGTCTATAAGTTCTATGGCTTCGTCATATCTTTTCATATGGGTGAGGGAAACGGCCATGTTATTCATTGCAGCCACATAACCTGGGTCTATCTCAAGGGCCTTTCTGTAGCATTCCAGGGATTCCTCATGCTTGTCCATCTTGGCCAATAAGTTACCTTTGTTATTCCAGGCCGCCTCGTGGTCTGACCTGAGCTCCAGGGCCGCATCATAATATTCCATGGCATCATCGTACTTCTTCATCTTGGCATAAATCATCCCGATGTTGGAAATCGCATCAATGTAAACGCCGTCCAGCTCCAGGGCTTTCATGTGGCATTCCAGTGCTTCTTTGTATTTACCGACGATGGTCAAAATCAATCCTTTATTGTTCCACGCCACCGGGTTGTCAGGGTCGGCTTTGATCGCATTGTTGTAGCACTGCATGGCCGGTCCCAGTTCTCCCTTTCTGTAATGGTCATTGCCCTTGGCTATCATCTTCGATGTGCCGGACTTTGAAAGGGGCCTGGCCATACACACCGATTCGATTACCATGTACAACGTGTTTATTTTCAATACACAACCTACCTTGTCTTCGCCAATTGGATATGCGGATTTCCATCTAAATACTTAACGCAACAAAATAGACAAATTAAACAAGGTTTTTGTCCAGGCTCTGTTTGTCAATTATCCTCAGAACTTCAATAACCTTGTGCACATCCACGTTTGTGTCCACACATCCGTCCTTGCTCAGGGGAATGCCCTGGTATGGGATATTGGCCATGGTCAGCTTCTCGAAAGCTTCTTCCAACTCGAACATGCAGGCTACACCCACACACGCTTCCGGCCTCGCTCCCTTTATAATCTTGAATACAAGGCTGCCTCCGGGAACGATATAAACCTTGTAGCCCAGTGCAAGTGCCTCCTTTTTCATTATGGTAAGCTGGCACGCCCCGCAGTCCTCGCACTGAAGCCCGGTATCGGTAACCTTAGCCTTGCATTTCTCGGATGACCTCATACAGTGCGACATGAAAAGTGCCCTTTTGTGATATGGGACCTTGGAGAAGGCTTTCAGATTCAGTCTGTTCCTAACCTCGATATAGATACTGTCCAGAGCCTTGGTGTCATAACCTATGAAATGTAATGCGGACTTGACAGCATCCTTTGTACCCACGTCCAGACCGAGGCCGAGTACCCTGTTTACCATGTCTTCTATTTGCATCTAGGCATCATATACAAAATTCGACTATTTAAGTTAAATTACTGAAATCATAAACCCAGGCGATAAATTCCATTATCGCAGATGTGGCTCATGAAACATCTGGCACACTGCGGATTGATTGGTTTACAAATAACCTGGCCATGCCGCACCATTAACCGGTTAATATCAATCCAGTATCTTTTCGGAATGAGCTCCATAAGTGCGAACTCGGAATGGTCTGGCTCCCTGGTTTTAATGAGCCCTATCAGGTTGGAAATGCGGTGGACATGTGTGTCGACAGGCATTGCCGTTTTTCCGAACCCGTAAACAATCACGCAATTTGCCGTCTTTCGTCCAACCCCAGGCAGTTTCAGCAATTCATCAATATCATCCGGCACCACAGAGCCATGCTCCTCGACGATCGCCCGTGCCGTGTCAATGATTTTCCTGGCCTTCTGCTTGTAAAAGCCGGCAGGCCTGATGGACTCCTCTACAACGGCAATATCTGCATTGGCCAGCTCCTCGGGCGTGGCATATTTCTCAAACAGAGCGGTGGAAGCCGTATGCGTGTTCTCATCGCGCGTCCTCTGGGACAAAATCGTCGAAATCAACACGTTAAAGGCATCTCCACTGCGCTTGCCAAGGGTCGTTTCATTTTCCCCCACCTCCTTTCCCGGAAAGGCACCCACAGGGTAATGCTCGCCCATCAATTCCATGATCTCGCGAATCCGCAACTGGTCAAGGTGAGCCACGGCATCCGAGACTGTAAATATGGAGCCAGTCACCAAAACAAGGCCGGTGCTGCCTGCCTTTTTCATGGCAGAGTCAATGGCTTCAGAAACAGACTGGCTTATTTCACAATCACCGGAAACAAAAGCAGCCAGGTCCTCGGGAGCCAGTGTTTTGTCATACTCCGGCGCAGTTATTATCACTTCATCCAGCACAGGCTCGAGAGCCCTGATATAGCCTTCCGAATCCTTGGTATTAATCATCCCGACAACCCCAATGATTCTTCTATCAGCCAGATGTTCGCAGATGAAATGGCGTAAAGCCTCGGCGCCCGGCGGGTTGTGGGCCGAGTCCAGGAGAACAGGCGGCTCAAGCCTGGCAAATTGAAGCCTTCCAGGCCAAATTGTATTTTTCAGCCCTTTTTTCAAACAGTCTGGCTCGACCTTAAAACCCTGGTTTCGCAGTTCTTCAATTGCGGCAACCGCAACCGAAGCATTCTTTGCCTGATGATTACCGGCCAGCTTTGTCTTCAATCCATTTGAAAATTCTGTGCCAAAGGCATTTGAATTTTCAACCCTCAAATCAGGTGCCATCTTGACCTTGGCTCCGGCTTTTTTCGCAATCTTTTTGATAACGTCCAGTGCTTCTTTTTCCTCGACTCCGCAAACCACTAGCACACCTTTTTTGATGATGCCGGCCTTTTCACCGGCAATTTCGGCAATGGTCTCGCCGAGATGCTCTGTGTGCTCCAACCCAATCGAGATAATAACCGAAATAACTGGCTCAGCCACATTTGTCGAGTCCAGGCGGCCGCCCATTCCGACTTCCACAACCGCGAAATCCACCTTCCGGCGCGCAAAATGGTCAAAGGCCAGACAGGTAGAGGTTTCGAAAAAAGTGCAATCTGCCTTTTTCTTTCCTGACCCTCTTTTGGGGTTGGCCAGCTCCTCAACCTTGGGCTTGATACGGACAATTCCCCTGACGAACTCATCATGAGTCATGGAATAGCCGTTAATCGCAATCCGCTCTCCAAACTCCTTCAAATGCGGAGAGGTATAGGTTCCGACCTTGTAGCCAGCTTCTATCAGAATAGATGTCAAAAAGGCACATACCGAGCCCTTGCCATTGGTTCCAGCCACGTGAATTATCTTCAATTTATCATGGGGGTTTCCGAGTTCGGCCAGCAGGGCTTTTGTGTTGTCCAGGCCCAGCTTGATGCCGATGTACTGGAGGTTGTACAGCCAATCGAGGGAATCTTCGTAGTTCATATTGACACACCTAAATCGGAATGTATTAAAAATTTTATGTAAATAGCTCAGCCCACATTTTCTAAGTGTATTGATATTCTAGCTTTTTATAGGAAACTTTATTAAGGCATAAGCATATATGCTTTATTGATAATATGAGAACTACAATTGAGATTCGAGACGACATATATCAGAAGATAGTCAGGGAGTATGGCAAACGCAAAATATCTATTACCATAAATGAGATACTGGCATATCATTTTTTAAAGAAAAGAAAGGATATGTTCGGCGCGGACCCGTGGCTTCTCAAAGCCGACATGAGCGATCTGAGGGATGAGGGTGATCGTGACCTCTGATTCAGTGACCTTTGATTCAAGTGCCTGGATAGAATATTTTTCTGGTTCCAAGCTTGGAAAGATCGTGAAGGAATATGTGGATAGTTCCACATCTATCTATACGCCTTCAATTGGATTGATGGAGATCAAGAACAAATATCAGCGAGAAGGCAAAAAATGGAAGTCCAGACTTGAATTTATTATGGACAGGGCGATGGTCATCAATATTGATGCAGAAGTTGCATTGGCAGGAGCCGATGTTAGAAATAAAGACGGGCTGCATACGATTGATGCTTTGATATATGCGGCATCTCTATCCGTGGATTCCAGAATAATCACGAGGGACCATCATTTCGAAAATATGAAAAATGTTATTATGATTGGATGAGGCTACTTTAAATTCCCACCCCAGCGGGTAAACCCCCCACCCAACTCCTCCGCTGCCCATTTTTTCTTTTTAATCCTCGCTGCGCTGGCTCACCTTCCAAAAAGAAAAAAAGGGGTTATAAAGAAAAACTCGGGTACGCCTTGTGTGCCACAAGGCTACCTTGCAAAACAAGTTTTGCTCGGTGAGCCTGCTCGCTCGGAGATTGCTTGTCCTCTGATTAATCCAAAGGGAACTTCCATACCCGTCCCCCGCTAGCCTGCTCGTGGCCTGACCGCAAATGAATTAAGCGTGGTGTTCAAAACTTCTGGATAGAAGTTCTATTTTTTCGTTTTCAATTTAATACCAAGAGTAGGCTCAATTGCTTTTATAGCCTCATCAAAATATTGTTTTCCATCAATTTTAAAGGTAAATTGATTGCCATCTGAACAATCAAAAATTATCTTGGCCCCCATCATTGCTCTTTTGAAAAATATCTCATTTGTTTCTCCATAATCTATGGTGAAAGTCCCCTTCATTGGCAAGAGGTAGTTTGGATCTTTGATCATCATAATCTTTTTTCTTTCCCGCTCATCATCAAATTGCCCAAAGAATCCAAGAGGACCAATTGATTTCCAGGCCATGAATTTAACGGCGATCATTCTCCTGTCAGTAAAAAATAGGAACCATTCATCCAATTTGTACCATGCTTTTGGTACGCATGCAAGCACTCTCTCTCTCTTTTCCATTTAACCACCTTACCATCAATACCATTAATCATTATTATAATTTTTAGTTTCAACATTGAACTCTTCATTTTGTTTCAGCTTGTTGGCAAGATTATATGACTGAATTCCATAATAAACCCCAATAAATCCCAAAGGGAACAATATTATTGAGCCAGTAGCTAGGATAATGCCGCCTATTTTGAATTTATCCATTAATATCAAAGTTGCACCAAGAGCTGGAAGAAAAAAACTCCAGATAATGAATATCAGAGAAAATATAGGATAGAAAAATATATTTCCCTCTGTTATCCAAAACATTAAAGTGATAGCAATGATGGCCAATCCATATCCACTTATTACCGGGGCTTTTTTAATATCATTTATTAACAATTCCTCGTGCTGTGGATTTATAGGGTTCACAAATGTTCTGCATTTTTTACATCGCCACATCTTGTCATTTTCAATATATTCTAATGTGCTGTTACATTTTTTACATTTCACGATATTCCTCCTTTAAAGCCAATAACCCTAATGCTTCAAACATCTCATGCCTGTGAACACCATAGCAATATCGTGTTTGTTCGCCTCATCAATAACTTCCTGGTCCCTGATGGAGCCCCCCGGATGTATGATTGCTGTGACTCCTGCCTCTGCTGCTGCTTCGATACTGTCCTTGAAGGGGAAGAATGCGTCACTGGCCATGACCGCTCCCT
>JAGLSY010000178.1 GCA_023135545.1 Thermoplasmata archaeon
TGTCCATGACATATTTGTGAATGAGGCTGGTCTTGCCCACGGCTCCATCACCCAGCATCAACACCTTCCTTTTAACACGACGGACTTCCATAATCTATCCTCATCTAACTGGGAGCATATTACATTTAATGTAGTTATATTTTCCTGATGTTCCAGAGTTCTTCTGGTTGAGGTTTGATTTTTGACATTTGTATCATATCCCGGACACATACTCTTTCAAACTCATGCCCGATTTCTTCAGGATTTTTCTAAGTTCTTTGGAGGTGCCGGTGCCGTACTGCATGGCCTTTTTCGGCCTGCTGGCAATATCATCCGGGAGGCCGGTCCATCTTCCCATTTCCCTGATAATGACCTTGCTCTCGTCGCCAGATATCTTGTACTCGAAGGGCAAACCTCTTCCGAATTCCAAAATATCCGGTTCCAGGTAGGGCAGTAACAATTTCTTGTTGAAATGACCGGCTACCTTATGGTAGTATACCGCCTCTTCTTCAACAATATCCTCGATATCGGACACCATCATTTCACTAGCTCTCTCCCTGCCCGCCTCGCGGTACTTCCTGTACCCTCCGAACAACTCGTCCGCACCCTGGCCTACCAGCACAACCTCCTCTTCAACATCCTGGAAACCGAGGAAAAAGGGAATGAAAACTGACATCCATTTCGGATTTTTCATGCCCACATCATTCACTATCTGGCCCATGGCCTTTTTCACATCATCCGCGTTGATGAGCCTCTGCTCTAGAGAAAGGCCCAGCAATCCGGCCGCCTCCCGGGACCACAATATATCGTTTGAATTCTCGAAGCCCATGGAGTATAATCTGGGCTTGAAAAAATTTTGTGACATGATATGGGCAAGCAGGGCGCTGTCAATCCCTCCCGAGAAGAGAATAGCGGCCTCATCGCGGCCTTTCAATTCCCTGTCCAGATTCTTTAAAATCAGCTGATGCAATTCTTCTATTTTTTCCTGAAAAACCGCCTCATCATGCAAGGAAATCAACCGATCTTATCAAAGGTGATAGAGCCGTCATCCAGAGAGGCCGCGACCCCGGCCACGTCATCTATTTTAATTCTCTTCTGGTCCTTGGTGTCCCTGTCCCTGACTGTGACACAACCATCCTCTTTACTTTCATAATCCACGGTGATGCAGAAAGGCGTTCCGGCCTCGTCCATCCTGGCGTATCTTCTCCCGATGGTCCCGCTGCTGTCAAAGTAGGTCAGTATTCCTTTCTTCCTCAGTTTTTTATCAATGCTCAGGGCGGTATCGTCCAGCCCGTCCTTGGCCATGAGCGGGAAGACTCCGAACTTCACTGGCGCAATCGTTATTGGCAGCCTCAGCGTGACATAATCATCCACCTCGTGATAGTTGTGGTCCAGAATGGTGTATAAAATCCTGTCCAATCCATAGGATGGCTCGATAACATGGGGCACTATGCGCTCGCCGGATATTGTCTTCTTCTCTGTTGTAACCTCAAAGCATTCGGGAGGAATTGAAATTATTTCTCCGTCCACATCCACATCTACCGGCACCCCTCTCACAATGTCCTCGCCAGATAAATTGCCCAGCTTGTCTGCGATGACTCCTGCCCTGCCCTTGAACAGGGGTCCCAACGCACTGAGGTTCGGCACCACACTAGTGGTCTCTACTTCCTTCGACTCGGGGTAGCGGAGGAAAGCGGTCAGTTCTGCGTCCGAATGGTCGATGTGGCTCTGGAGGTCGAAGCATCCCCTGTCGGCAATGCCCACAAGCTCCAGCCAGCCGTATCCGGTCAATGCCTCGCAGTCCCAGCAGTCGGCCGCATAATGGGCCATCTCGGTTTTCAGGTGTTGTCTGAATCTTAATTTATCTTCATCCAGCCCTGCAGAAATTAGTATATCTCTGGTAACGTGCATGAAGTAGGCCAGCGGCTCGTTGGCTATGATACCCTGGCCAACAGCATCCTCCAGGCTCATCTCCCCTTCCTCTGCCCCGTCTGGCAGTAACCGTAATTTGCGGCTCGAAACCTCCTCGAAGCCAGGCCATTTTTTATTGTCAGGGTCAAAGAATATCTCGGCCTCCATCATGTTGAACTCTCTCAACCTGGTGATTCCCTGCCTGGGTGAAATCTCATTTCTGAATCCCTTACCCAGCTGGACAATTCCGAAAGGGAGTTTTTCCCTGAAGAATCTATAAAGAAGATGGAAGTTGAAGAACATGGCCTGCGCGGTTTCCGGGCGCATGTAACCGTCCCGCCCTCCGAGCGGCCCGACCATGGTTTTGAACATAAGGTTCACGGACTCTGGCTCCGACAATTCACCCTTGCAAGAGGGGCATCTGATGTTGTGCTCCGTCATTGCGGAATGAAGCTCTTCCTTGCTCATGGAATCCGGGTTGTCAACCACATCTTCCAGCAGATTGTCGGCACGGTAGGCCTGATTGCATTTGGTACACTGGACCGAGAAGTCGGTGAATTCAGAAAGATGACCGGAAGCGATGAAGACCTCCTCCGGGGAAATAATAGGTGAGAAAATCTCGGCCAGCCCCTCCCCCAAAACATAATGGTCCCGCCACAGTTTCTCGATGTTGTTCTTCATGGACGAGCCAAGCGGTCCGTAGTCAAACATGCCGGCCATTCCTCCGTATATCTCGAAGGAAGGGAAGAAGAATCCCCGTCTCTTGGCCAAGGCAAGGATTGTATTCGGGTCCATTTTATCACTGCATCATGGCCTCAAGGAGGTCAAGCTCGTATATCATGGCAAGTAACTGGTCCTTAGAATCCCTTATGGGCAGCTGGCCGAAATCGTACTTCTTCATCAGCCTGGCAGCCTCGCTCACCGGTGTCTTCCTGAAGACGGTCCTGGGGGTCTCAACCATCACATCCCTTACCGGAATGTTGGGGAGTTCTATCCTGCGGACATCGAAGTACAGTTTCATTATGTTTCTCAGACCATCCCAGGTCCACTCATCCTCGTCCTCTCCCAGGCCCAGGGCGGACATCGCGGCACTAACATTAATTGTTGAAAGGTTGAATACATCTCTGTCTGTCACGATTCCGCTCAGCCTGCCATGGTCATCCAGCACCGGGGCGGCTACCAGGTTGGCGACCCTGAAAACAGTGTCCACAACGGGCAGCGGGGCCCCCTCGTATATGGGCACGCACGGCGTTCTGACAAACTTTTCGACGGGAGTTTTCAAATCCATATCCTCTATTATCTGAAGAAAGTCGGCCGGCGTTATTATTCCGACCAGCTTGTTTTTCTTGACCACCGGAAGGTGATGCAGGTCATTGCCAAGCAGGATCTCTGCAGCCTCCACGATATCATCCGAGGGCTCCAGTGTTGGATACGACTTGTTGATTATGAGGGCCAGTTGCTCCTCCTCCGGTTTTTTGGTGATATCCTGCCTGGTAACAAAGCCGGCAAGGGTGCCGTCCTTTGTTTTGATAACCGGAACGCCTGTCTTGTTCTCGTTGACAAGCAATCTGAGTACATCTGTCCTGTTACCTGGCAGCTCTGCAACAACAGGCTTCGGCGTCATCAATTCCTTTACTTTCAATCTATCTCCTCCATTCCGAAATGAATTCGTCATCCATGTTTTCTATTCAATTGCCCCCGGATTTCCAGATGAAGAGGATATCATCCGGGGTCGCATCTATCACCTGGCTGGCAGGGTTGTCTAATGGGCGATTCAATACAATGAATCCATCATGCCCCCAAGGTTCGACACCTATATTTGGAACTTGATTTAATACTTTCCTACAATTCTCGAAAACCATGGTCAGCAAGGCTCCGCTGGACACCACATCCGTGGGAACCATGCCGCGCAGAAATCTCATCTCAGAAAACATATCTGGTTCGGCCAACATAACATTGTCCGTGCCAAGGCAGATGCTCACCCCTGCATCCATCATTTTTTGAATCGGGGGCTCAAGTCCGAAGAAGGAATTGGCCCTGGGGCAGATGACTATCGGAACATCATTTTCGGCACAGATGGCAAGGTCGTCCCCGGCAGCCTTGATCATGTGAACCAGGAATTTCGGCTTCATGTCCAGTACCTGGTCGATATCCTCCCTTTCCCTCTCGCTGGCATGCAGGGCCAATGAGCCCTTTTTACGATGCACGTGGTCCGACACCTTTCTCAATTCTTCAAGATTCCAATCAGAGATGGCGCTTATGCCGATGCCAGTAGATATTGAAAGCAGTTCCTCCATTTCCCCGGAATCATAGATGTTTGTGCCGGGCCTGGAATAAATATCACCTGCTACATTTCCACCATCCAGGGCCTCGAGCAATTGCCTCGCACCCTTCGTGCCGCCCTCCCTGAAATCCAGAAACCGGCCTATGCCGGCCTTTTCCATTCTCTCAATGCACTGGCCCATGGCTTCTACCATGTCCTCATCAGATACCTGCCT
>JAGLSY010000179.1 GCA_023135545.1 Thermoplasmata archaeon
AGCAGGGCCAGTGCAAGACCTGTGAGGAGGTTTGCGAGGCCGGAGCCATCACCTATGACCAGGAAGAAGAAATCGTGGATGTCGATATCGGCTCGATAATCATCTCCGCGGGGACGGATGTCTTCGACCCGGCCAGGTCTCCTGGATACGGATACAGTCAATACAAGAATGTCATAACATCGCTGGAGTTCGAGAGGATGCTGAGCGCTTCCGGACCAACCGGCGGCCACATCGTGAGGCCGTACGACCACGAGGACCCGAAGAAAGTTGCCTTCATCCAGTGTGTCGGCTCCAGGGACTGCAACACCAATCCTTACTGCTCCAGCGTCTGCTGCACCTACGCGGTCAAGGAATCCATCATAGCCATGGAGCACAGCCCGGGCCTTGAAAGCCACATCTACGCCATGGACATAAGGACCTTTGGCAAGGGATTCGAGGAGTACAAGGACAGGGCCGAGAAGGAGTATGGAGTCAAGATCTTCAAGAACAGCCGCGTGCCCTACATCGAGGAGCTGGAGAACGGCAACCTGGCCATCAAGCGTGTCGAGGCGGGAAAGCAGGTGGAGGAGGAGTATGACCTGGTCATTCTCTCGGTCGGCCTGGAGCCATCCAAGGAATTCAAGGAATTGGCTGGCAAGTTGGGCGTTGACCTCAACGACTACGGTTTCTGCACCACCACAACCTTCGATCCATTATCCACTTCAAGGCCGGGGATTTACGTGTCCGGAGTTTCATCATCACCGAAGGACATTCCGGAGACCGTGGCCCAGTCATCGGGCGCGGCGGCGATGGCATCATATTTCATATCTGACCAGCGTGACACGCTGGTCAGAGACAAGGAGTACCCTCCAGAACTCGACGTTTACGGCATGAAGCCGAGAATAGGGGTATTCGTCTGCCACTGCGGCATCAACATCGCCGGCACGGTGAACGTCAAGGCCGTGGCCGAGTACGCCCGCTCATTACCGGATGTGGCCTTTGCCACCGACAACGTTTACACCTGCAGCCAGGACACCCAGGAGCTTATCAAGGACCTTATCAAGGAGCATAACCTGAACAGGATTGTCATCGCTTCCTGCTCCCCGAGAACACATGAACCGCTGTTCCAGGATACCATAAGGGAAGCGGGCCTCAATCAATATCTGTTCGAGATGGCAAATATCAGGGACCAGTGCAGCTGGGTGCACCAGAAAGAGCCGGAAAAGGCCACCCAGAAATCAATGGACCTGGTCAAGATGATGGTCGCCAAATCGAGGCTGCTGGAGCCCCTGGACAGGCCGACCATAGATATCACCAAGGAAGCGGTGGTCATAGGCGGCGGACTGTCCGGCCTTACCGCGGCCCTCGGTATCGCCAGGAACGGAATTAACGTTCACTTGGTCGAGAAGGAGGGAGAGCTGGGCGGCAATCTCAGGGATTTACATTATCTTCTGGGTTCCGACAAGGAGCCCCAGGAGGCTCTGAAGGAGATCATAGCCCAGGTGGAAAAAGAGCCGCTTATCGAGGTTCACTTGAACAACACCGTCAAGGAGGTGAATGGATTCGTCGGCAACTTCGAGACGACACTGGCCGATGATACACTGATAAAACACGGCGCGATCATTGTGGCCACCGGCGGTAAAGAATACAAGCCCACCGAATATCTTTACGGCCAGAATGAGAATGTGGTTACCCAGATGGAGCTGGAGAAGTCCATATCCGAAGGGAAGGTTCCCCAGGGCACCATTGTCATGATCCAGTGTGTTGGCTCGAGGAACGATGAGAATCCCCAGTGCTCCAGGATATGCTGCACCCACGCCGTAAAGAACGCCCTGAAGATAAAGGAGCTCAACCCGGAGGCCGAGATAATTGTACTTAACAAGGATATCCGCACCTATTCCTTCAAAGAGGATTACTACAGGGAGGCGGCCGAGAAGGGCGTGATTTTCATTAGATATGATGATGAGAAGACTCCGGAGGTCACCGACGAGGGCGGGCTCACCGTTCGAATAGATGACCCCATACTCGGAGAGACACTGGAGATCAAACCTGATACACTTGTGCTCAGCGCGGCCACCATACCCCCGGAATCAAATGAAGAACTGGCCCCAGTGTTGAAAGTACCATTGGGCAAGGACAGGTTCTTCCTCGAGGCCCATGTGAAGATGAGGCCGGTGGATTTCGCCACCGAGGGAATTTACCTCTGCGGATTGGCACAGTGGCCCAAGTTCATCGACGAGAGCATTTCACAGGCCAACGGAACGGTGGCGAGGGCCATGACGGTTCTTTCCAAGGACCAGATGAAGGCCGTCGGGGTCATATCCCAGGTCGATGAGGAGATATGCAGCGGTTGTGCCCTGTGCATGGAGCAATGCCCGTACAATGCAATAGAGATTGTGGAAAAGCATCTGACAGCCAATGAAATAGACGGGCTGACAGACAGGATAATATCCATAGCCAATGTCAGGCCGGCATTGTGCAAAGGATGCGGCTCCTGTGCCGCCGTATGTCCATCAGGTGCAATAGAGCAGAAGGGCTACATGAACGAGCAGATATATGCCATGATAAACGGAATGCTGAAGGAAGAGAAAATCGAGCAAAAGAGCAAGAAAGAGGCTGTGTCCGGGGAGGTGGCTCAATGATCGAAACCAACAATCTGGACAAGGATTTCAAATACGAGTTTGCCAAGGAGCACGGCGGCGAGAACATCAAGCACTGCTTCACCTGCGGAACATGCTCGGTAGTCTGCCCTGTCTTCGACCTGGAGGAGAATTTCGACCCCAGGAAAATAATACGCATGATAATCCTCGGGATGAGAGATGAAGTTCTGAAAAGCGAGACGATATGGCTATGCTCCGGATGCTACAGCTGCTACGAGCTGTGCCCGCGTGATGTCAAGATCACCAATGTCTTTTCCGCGGCACGCAATATGGCCGTGCGGGAGGGACACACACCACCGGCCATGAGGACCAGCGTCGACTTCCTCAACAAGCTTGGAAGGCTGCTGGAAGTCAGCGATTTCGAGAATACCGTGAGGGAGAAGAAGGAAATACCGACACTGGAACTGACAATTCCCCAGGTGAAGGAAATACTCAAAAAGGCAGGCATCCAGGAAGCCATGGACGGGGGTGAAGCCAATGAGTGAGAACAGGTACGCCATATTCCTGGGATGCACCGTGCCGGTCCGTGCTTTCAACTACGAGCTTTCGATGAGGAGGGTATCGGAGAAGTTGGGCATTGAACTGGTGGACATTCCGCAATTCGCATGCTGCGGCTACCCCATAGAGGGGGTGCATCACGATTCCTCATTATCTGTTGCGGCCATGAACCTGGCCCTTGCCGAAAAGCAGGGCCTGGACATCATCGCACTGTGCAGTGCCTGCACCGGCCACCTCACAAAGGTCCAGAAGCTATTCGAGAGTGAGGACAATGCCGAGGAGAAGGAGCACATCAACAATATTCTCAAGAATCTGGGACTCGAGTACACCGGAAAGACCAAGGTAAGGCACTTCGCACGGGTTCTGCTGGAGGATATCGGACTGGATAAGTTGAAGGAGGCTGTTACCCAGCCGCTGGAGGGTGTCAGGATCGCGCCCCATTACGGCTGTCATTACGTCAAGCCATCTGATATCTTCGATGGTTTTGATGACCCCATTCATCCGGAAAGCCTGGACATGCTGATCGAAGCGACCGGAGCCACCTATCTGGATTACAAGAACAGGATGCAGTGCTGCGGCGGCGGCATACTGGCAATCAACGAGGAAACACCCACCAACATGGTCAAGGCAAAGCTGGAAAACATCAAGACCGTGGAGGCGGATGCCATGACGCTTATCTGTCCCTTCTGCAACATCATGTACGACGAGATGCAGAAGGCCATAAAGGAGAAGTTCGATATCGATTACAATATTCCGGTCTTCTTCTATCCCCAACTACTTGGGCTGGCCATGGGTATGGACCCGAAGAAGGACCTGGGGATCAAGAAGAAGCAATTGGCTGTTCTTCTTAAAACCGAATCAGAATCAGAATGAGCCGGACAAGTTCAATCATCAAGTTCTATGGTTAGTCTGGACCATAATGTTAATTGAATATCAAGGCTGGATTTCCTTTTCCTTTCTCTTTATCAGTTCCAGCAATTTTGTCCGTGCTTCTGAATCAGAATAGGACAGGATGTTAAGCTCTTCCATGGTTGCCCTGTTTCTCAACCGATATTTTTTGTCATTGAACCCGTGCTCCAGCACCCATTTCACCTTGTTCTCCAATGACGATAAGAGCAATGATGTGAATATGGCAGGCAGGTCACCGAGGGGGGGCCTGTCCGTGTGGTCGTGCTCCATGGCGGCGGTAAGTGTTGTGCCGTGCCTGAAAGTCGATTCCACACGAAGATAGCCGCCGGACCGCTGGCAGGTCGCTTCCATCAAGGATATGCCCAGGCCGACATTGCGCTTGCCCGAGGGGCGGGTGGTGAAAAAGGTGTCTTTCACTTTGGGCAGGTGCTCCGGTTTTATCCCGTGCCCGTCGTCTTCGATCCTTATTGTGAATTTATTATCCGGCAGGCTCTCCTCAACTACAATGGTGATGTTGCCGGCTCCCGCATTGACAGAGTTCTGTGCCAGGTCAAAGATATGGTCAGAAAGGGTCCGCATACTTGAATCTCCGTTCATGCCAGTGTGGCATTATTTATTTTTTTCTTTCGGGAATGACCACCATTTCGATCTTCACCCCATGGCTGCTGGATATGATGATCAATTTGTCGGTGTACTGCTTGATGTTGTTGAGCCCCAGCCCCGCACCGAATCCCCTCTTCCTGGCCTCGTCGTCGGCTGTCGTGTACCCGATCTCCATGGCAAGGTCAATATCCTCTATTCCAGGGCCGTGGTCCACCACGACCATGAATATCTGGTCATTGACTAGGTAGCCCTTTATTTCACCTTTCCCGCTCCCGTGCAGCACGACATTGACCTCGGCCTCATACAGGGATATGCTAGCTCTGCGAACCTCATCAACCGGAACTTCACGCTCCTGCAAGAATTTCTTGAACAAGGTCGAGCCCTTTCCGGCCTGGTCCATATCACGGGTATCTATGTCATATGAAAAGGAGTTCTCATCCATTTTTGTATCTGAATCCAGATGGTGAATTACCGGCATGAGCAGCTCTTCACGCCGCTTGTTGTGCATGTATATGTTGCCCAGTTGCGTGTAAAGATGGAGCATCAAGTCCCCCTGGGTAACAATCCCTACTACCTTCTTCTTATCGTCAACCACCGGATACCTATGATAACCATGTGTCATCAGATATGACATTACGGTAGAAACAGCCATGTTCTCCATCAGGTGGCTCACATCGGTCACCATGTGCTTTTCTATGGGGTCGTTTATCTGCTGTTTTTCAAGGGCGATAATTATATTTTCCAGGCTGATAAGACCGACCAGCACGCCATCAACATCGACTATGGGAATTCCGGAGATCTTGTTGTCCCGCATCAGTGCCTTGGCATCTGCCATCGTGGCTTCCCTGGTCAATGTTATCGGGGGTTTTGACATGAAGTCCGATATACGGCCGTTGATGAGCAATGAATCATACTGCTTGTACTTGAGGAGCTTTTTCTCGTAACTGTTCATGTTCATCACTTGCATTCGCCGTTTATGCTATGAAGCCCCGCCTTGTATAGTATGCCGCAGACCGTGTATGTCTTGAGGCCAGTGCTGAGAACGGCGATGTCGTTCTCCTTTGCCTTGTCGATCACTTGCTGGGACGGCACCTTGCCCCTGGTGAACACTACCGCCGGGATGTCTATCAGAGCGGAGGTCCGTATGACCTGGGGATTCATAAGACCGGTGATCAATATCATGCTTTTCGGAATATCTGGCGGCAGATCGCTCATGTATGTCAGAACATCGCTCATCAGGTCCGAAGCTCCCCCGCAATTGATGTCAATATCTTGACCGTCTGGCTGGCTATATATCGTCGCGTTTAATAGTTCGGCAATTTCATCAATTTTCATCTAAATCACATTTCAATATTTACTATTGTTTAGGGAATTGTGGTATAGGTGTCATCTGATAATTATATCTTTCTATTATTGTTATTTTTTTATTTTCTCGTGCTTTCCTTTTTACTGATAGATAATTATTTTAATTGAATACCACTATGGTTTTGAGCACGGATATAGGGAAGGATGATATGAAGGTGATCTCATGAAATTAACAGAAATAATTGCCAAGCTGGGTCTGAAAAATATCAATAAAAAGCCAATAGACGGAGACATGGACATTCGCCATGGATATTGCTGCGACCTTCTGAGCAACGTGCTGTCCAGCACCCCGTCGGATTCCATATGGATGACCATACAGAGCCACCTGAACATAATAGGTGTCGCAACCATGACCGACATCCCCGCGGTGATCATCTGCGAGGGCTTCGATGTTCCGGATAATGTGATAGACAAGGCTGACGAGGAGAACATTGCTATTTTTAAAAGCCAGGAGAACGCATACCAGCTTTCTGGTAAACTCTATGAATGTGGAATTCGATGATCTCAAAGACTTCTGAGGGGCTGACCCCCTTCACAGCAGATTTACACATGCATTCCGCCCTTTCCGGATGCGCGGATAACAACATGGTCCCGGATAAAGTTGTGGAGAAAATGCATGAGCTGGGCATCGAGATATTTTCATTAACAGACCACAATGCAGGTTTCAACTGCAGGGCCTTCGCCAACGCCGCAAAGAAAAAAGATTTGTTATTCATACCCGGCATAGAACTGCAAAGCTCAGAGGAAATACACCTGTTGGGCTATTTTCCGGATGTGGATAAATTGGAGAGTTTTTGCGAAGATATCGTGAAGCCGGGGCTGATGAAAGGGATGAAAAACAATCCCCAGATATTTGGCAGCCAGGTCAAGTTTGACATCCATGGCAAAACCATTGGCGAGGATGACAGCATGCTGTCCATGCCGTTAAGTTACTCGATTGACGAGTTGGTTGTCCATATCCACAGCTTCGACGGTATTGCGGTCGCATCCCATCTGGACAGGGACTTCAGTATCATTTCACAGCTGGGTTTTATTCCCGAAGGCCTTGAACTGGACGCCGTGGAAATTAAGGAGGTCGGCAAGATTGAAGATATCCGATTAAAATATCTGGCCAACACCGGCCTCAATGTAATAAGCTCGTCGGATTGCCATCACATCGACCTGATGAAAGAGCCGAAGATGACCCTTTGGCTGGAGAGCCTGGATGTGAAAAACTGCCTGGATTGCATAAAGGGTGATGGGCCCGGAAAGATAAGTATAAAGAGGAAGGCCGGCAAAACAAAGAAACCGCGAAACTCCGGCTCCGGGGAAAACAAGGATGGTTCCAGAAAAGATTGGAAGAACCTGTACGGATAGGGAGAGGGATGCTCAATACATAATCAAATTATGGTACTATTCAGAAGCCTGATATTAACAATTAATTATTATTTTCCGAGGCGAGACCATAAAGTATTTAATCGTGGAAAAGCATGACATAAAACACCAGGTAAGGCCTATGTCAGGGGAAGAGCAACACGTTTGGAATATGATCGAATATGTGGAGACCCAGGTAGAGCACGGTATGAGAATCGGTGCCGACCTTCAGGAAGTCGCCAATATGCTTGCAGGCGCTAAGATGATGCTCGAAGCCGGGCTCATGGAGGAGGCGGCCAATATGACAGACCAGGCTCTGGAAGTTGCCAATGCTACACTTCAGCATTACAAGATCCTGGTCACCACCATAAAAAAGGGAAGGAAGATGATAGACCAGATCGCCAACAGCGGCGGCATAGTGGATGAATCCATCCAATTGATGATTCTGGCCGAGGAGGCCCTGGAGCGCTCCGAGTTGAAGGAAGGTATGAACTACGCGGTGCAGTGTATGAATTCTCTGGGCCAGAACAGAACAACCACTGAAAAGCCGGAAGTGCCGAAGCCGGATTCAAAGGACCATGTCGTTTGATTTTTAACAAAACCCATAAACATAAAAACCGAGTTAGTATTACTGTGCCAGGTAGACCATTGTATGCCCATCAATTATCGGGCATATGGCCTATGGGCTCATAGGGTAGCTAGGATATCCTGCTGGCCTTCGGAGCCAGCGACTGGGGTTCGAAAATTGGTTGGAACTTAATTTCCAAGACAGTATAGAAAATCCCCATGAGTCCGCTTTTATTTTTATAAAATTCAAAAGGGAGATATGAGGCCAGGTCTGTTATAACCCGGCCTTATTCATATATTCTACCAGTTCTCTGCCAGCTTCTCGA
>JAGLSY010000018.1 GCA_023135545.1 Thermoplasmata archaeon
CTTCACCACAACACCGATGAAACGCAGATAGTGGGCGGCCAGTCTGCCCCGGCATTCGGCGGCGGTGTTGTTCTGGAACCGGCCTACATACTTCTTGTAGGAAGGGCAACCACCGAGGTTGATGGAGAGAGGCTGCCGTGCAGGTCCGTGGCATTGAAGGCAGCCAGGAGCTACCTGAAGAAGCACTGCTCTCATCTGGATGTAGATACCGATATCATGCTTGACTGTATGATAGGCAAGGGCTCGGTTGACCTGAGAGGGGTTTACGAGACAAAGAAATTCCTGGCCAATGACACCTCCTTTGGAGTGGGCCACGCGCCATTCAGCGAGACAGAAACCATCGTGATGGATACCGAGCATTACATCAATGGCAGATTGAAGAAAAGTATGCCCGAAGTCGGAGAAGACGTCAAGGTCATGGCAGCCAGGATAGGGGACAAGATAAACATAACGGTGGCGGCGGCAATGGTCGGCCCCGAGATACCTGACAGTGACCACTACAAGAGCGTGGTCGAGGAACTGAAGGAGAAGGTCCACAGCCATGCCCAGAGGTTCACCGAGCGCAAGTTGAAGGTTGACGTTAACACGGCAGATGATTACAAGAAGGGCATTTACTACCTGACAGTGACTGGCCTTTCAATGGAGAATGGCGATGACGGCTCTGTCGGAAGGGGAAACAGAGCCAACGGATTGATCACTCCGTACAGACCGATGAGCATGGAGGCAACCTCCGGAAAGAATCCGGTTACCCATGTCGGAAAGATATACAATCTGATGTCCAATCAGATCGCACATGATGTGGCAAAGATCGGAAAGGGAGACATACTGGAGTGCCATGTACGCCTCCTGTCACAGATAGGAAAGCCCATCGACCAGCCCCAGGCAGCCAGTGTAAAGGTCAAGCTGGCCGACGGCGTCAAGATGAAGGATGTCCAGTCCGAAATCACGGGTGTGACAGATGATTGGCTGAAGAACCCCAAGAAGATAACCGACCTGGTCGTCAAGGGAAAGATCGGAACATTCTGATGCTGGCCATCTTTGATATCCCAAAACCGAAGAGGGGGGCGATCCCCCTTTTTCGACCTTTTCACATACTCAAGGCAATGTATATTATCAGAGCCAACGGGCCAATTGGCAGGAAGGGGTTGGCGGCCCGGCTGGACCTGGGAGAGGGAAGTTCCAGGGGCCTGATTTCCCATATAGAGGAACTGGGCCTTGTGACACAAATGGAGGAGGGGCTAAAACTTTCCAAGAGGGGGACCAGGTATCTGAATGACATCGGTTTCCGGACACTGGCTCTTGTGGTTCATGACCTCACCGTGGACGAGCACGACTTCGCCATCAGGCTTTCGGGAATGGCCGGGCTGATCAAGGATGGAATTAGAGAAAGGGATGAGGCCATGATGGCCGGAGCCAGCGGCGCGACCACCCTTCTCTTTCGCGGGAAAAAACTGATGCTGCCGGACCACTTCGACCTCGACAAGAAGATGCCCAAGATTGCGAGGGCGTTCAGGGAAAATTTCGAGCTGGAGGACGGGGATGCGGTCCTCATCGGAACAGGGGACAGCGAGGCAAGGGCAGAGGACGGGGCCTTCGCCGCGGCATCCGGGCTCCTGATGTTGAGGCAGGAAGAGCTGGAAACTACCGGCAAATGAGTGCTCCCCAACCCTAAAGGGTGGGGTATCCCTCCTGGCATCTCATTGACAGATGCCAGCAGAGGGAATATGAGCCCTTATTGAATTCATCCCAAGCTGATACCAGAAGCAAACGAAGCTTTGTATCCATAAACCTAAAGATTATGGTATTAGAGCTTGGCGATTATTCAATAATCAATTAATAGTGAAAATCTTTTAATAGCCAATGTGTATTAGGGTGGATAATATATCCATCGTGGATTTAGGAAGGGATGAAAAATGACGGATGACGTTAAAGCAGGATTGGGGTGGAAGCCCATTGCGGTTGTGTTTATAGTGGTCAGCGCGGCACTCGGAGGCTTGCTGGCTTACGACAAGATAATGGCAGACGATATCGAATATGAAATGACAGAAGCTACCATAAAGATACTTCACGGCGGCACAGTTGCGGAGACCCAGACCTTCACGACCGGGAACAACACCCCCCTTGGACTTCTGGAGGAGGCCGTCGGCTACGAGAACATTGACATGACCTACTATGAGGGAATGGGGTATCTGGTAAACAAGATTAACGGCGTGGGAAACGGGGCCGAGGTTGCCGGAATTGACGACACCAGCAATTACTACTGGCAGTATTATGTCAATGATGTTCTGGGCCCGGTTTCGGCAGACAGGTACGCGCTCCAGGATGGCGATGTTCTGGAATGGCGGTTCGAGGAGATGATCTGGTAGATAAATTAGAATTGAAGACAGATGCCAAGAAAAATGAGATGGCACTGCTCTTCATAATCCTGGGGGTCGCGATAAGGCTGGTTCTGGCCGATTACCCGAATATCGAGCCGGTGCTGGCAATAGCACTGCTGGCCGGTGTAGTCCTTGGAGGAATATACGCCCTGCTGGTTCCCCTGAGCATAATGGCTCTCTCGGACTGGGCCATTTATGCGATTGGGAATGATAATTATTTCGGACTCCAGTTTATCATCGGATTGTCGTTCTTCACATGGTCTGGTATGATGCTGGCCGGGATGGTGGGAATCAAGATGAGGCCCCGCTTCGCCTACAGGATGAAGACCGTGGCGGTGTTCACCGGCGTGGGGATCCTGATGACGTTGGCCTTCGATGCCTGGACTATGCTGGGCTGGTATCTTCTGTACAACGCGCCCATCGAGGTTGTTCTCGCGGGCCAGGTGCCCTTCACGATACGCCATCTCTTCAGCACCCTGATCTTTGTGCCCTTGCTGACCACCATGTACATCTACATCCACGAATACGATATACCCAGCCTCTTCAGCTGGTGGAAGAGGGATGACATGCCGGACGACAAGCAGGATGATGCGGCCAGGACTTGATGAGGCCTTATTAAACTCAATAAATGGGAATGCCCGCGGATTTCCCGCCATGTCCTTAAATAGAGAAAAGGCAATAATGAATCGTGGGTGAATATGACTCCTTTCAACAAGAAATTGATTGCATTTTTCTGGATTACCGCAATACTGGCCACATACTTTTATCATTTCTGGCTGGCCCTGGGCTTTGCCATAACCGGCACAGCGATACTGTGGTTCACGGACCCGGAAAACCAATGATTTTTTTTTCTATTTTTAACCCAGGTATAAAACAACCAGCAAAAGCGATGAGCCAGACATTAGGCGACAACAACATTTTTATCCTCATGCCGCTATATCGGACTACATGAAAGTTTATCTTAAGCTGTTCATCAACAGCGAGGGTGCGTCGGTCCTTGACATCATCAAGATAGCCGAGGAGATGGGCTTTGCACCATATGTGGGCGACTATGATTTTGTTATGGAATTTGAGACCCCGGAAGAGTATGGCCAGATACTGCAAAATCTCCATTCAATGCTGAAAGGCACAAAGGTCATGTACACTGTGTCCACAAAAAGGGAATAGTACGAGTTCATGGAGTTCGTATTGTTGAAACATGTACCCTTGAGTTTGTAGAGTTCGTGGAGTTTATAGAGTTCATTCTTCACCTGCCAGAGAGGAAGCCAATATCAGCCAGCGGGGGTCCCAGTATTCCCCAACATGGGTCACAACATTACCCAGTGTGGCGGGGGGAGGAAGGAGGGCGTAGCCAACACCCCAGGCGGAATTTTCAATCGGTCAGTCTCATTATGAAGTCATGTATTATCTCGGAATGGTCAAATGCCAGTTCCGGCAAATTAGCCAAATCGAATAATTTCACCTCGGCGGCATCGTCCCCGGCAGATAACTGGCCCCCGATCTTTTCAAGATAAAACACTACAGAAATAGTATGGCCTCTGGGGTCCCGGTCAGGTGCCGAATAGACTCCCAGGAAATCACTTACCTCGGCATTGAGGCCAGTCTCCTCCTTGACCTCCCGTTCGACGGCCTCCTCCACCCTCTCGCCGTATTCGACGAAACCACCTGGGAGCGCGTACTGGCCCTTGAAGGGGTCCTTGCCACGTTTTATAAGAACGAGCTTGCCGTCAATGAGGATGATGGCATCGACGGTCAATGATGGTTTTTTGTATTCCATAAAATCATCCCTAGATTGCCTCAAACCACTTCTTCGCGGCCCCGCATTTCGGGCATCTGAATTCGGGATCGACTTCGTCCCAGGGCGTACCAGGCTCCACATCTTGAGAAGGGGTGCCGGCCTCGGGGTCGTAGATCCAGCCACAGATGGTACATTTCATCTTCTGCATTCTCAACCTCGTGGGTGGATTGGAATGACGATAAATAATGGTTAGGGTAAAAACAATTAGCACCAATCAGCACACCATGCAATAGTTGGCCACTCCGAGCAGGCCTATGGGGGACGGGATAGGCCAGCGGAGGAGTGGGGTGGGGGGAGAAAGAACTGGATGGGGCGGGCCATAAACCCCAAACCAACCATAATAACCATCCCAATTCCCAAAACCTTAATATCCAAATAGCAATCAGCCAGACATGGACTACTCTGCCTTTGGCCTATTCATACTCATGGTGGGTTTCATCTCCCTCTCGGGGGTGATGATGCCGGGGCCAGTCATGGTCGCCGCGATAGCCAAAGGTTCGGAGAACAAGCATGCCGGACTGTGGATAGCCCTCGGACACCTGATGGTGGAGATACCTCTTATCACATTCATCGCAATGGGCTTTTATTATGTCTTCACAGACGACTGGGTGCAGGGAATTATCGGTATTGGCGGAGGTGCATTGCTCCTGTACATGGGCATCCAGATGATATGGATGAGGGAAGATAAGGAAGTTGTGGAAAAATCCTTCCCTGGCCATCCGATCATGGCGGGCATAGTGACGACAATCAGCAATCCATATTTCATTCTCTGGTGGGCGACGATTGGCGCGACCCTGATAATCGGAGCATTGGAGTTCGGAATAATCGGGATACTGGCCTTCATAATAGTACACGAATTCTGCGATGTGGCCTGGGTCGAGTTCATCACCTATTCGGTGAACAAATCAAAAGACCTCTGGACCGACAAAAGCCATGCCATGATATTCGGGGTATGCGGATTGGTCCTAGTATTTTTTGGAATATATTTCATACTGGCCTTTATGTTGTAGGATAGGCCAATACCGAATTATTGCTGGCCTACTTCAATTTGTTGAACAATTCGAAGGCCTCTTGCGGGCTGTGGTTGTCGTGAACAACTGCGTTAACCGCCTGTATCATGGCAACCGGGTTCTCGCTCTGGAAAATATTCCTTCCCATGTCCACACCTATCGCTCCGGCCGCTATGGCATCATGAGCCATCTTCAGTGCATCGGCCTCCGGCTGCTTCTTGCCGCCGGCTATGACAATGGGCACCGGACAGGTATCGACCACCTTCTCGAATCCCTCGACAAAATAGGTCTTGACTATGTGGGCTCCGAGTTCCGCGGCCATCCTGGAGGCCAGGCTCATGTATCTGGCATCCCGGACCATGTCCTTTCCAACGGCGGTTACGGCGATCACCGGGATTCCGTAGGCCTCGCACTCGTCAATCACCTCGGTGAATCCGAGGATGGTATCGCGCTCGTACTTGGCACCGACGAGAATCGACCATGCCACACCAGATACATTGAGGCGGATGGCGTCCTTGATGGAACATACCTGTCCCTCGTGGAGAAGGTCGTCATTGAGAATGCTGGTCCCACCCGAAACCCTGAGAACTATGGGGACATCGGTTGTGGGCTCGATCCAGTTGCGCAATGCGCCGCGGGTGAGCATGAGGGTGTCGGCATGCGGGATGAGCGGGTTGACCATATCGGTAAATTTGTCCAGGCCAGTTGTAGGGCCCATGAAGTAGCCGTGGTCGACAGCCAGCATGACGGTTCTTCCGTCCTTCGGTTTGATTATCTTTGACAAGCGGTTTTTCATTCCCCAGTCCATTATTACACATCCTGATTCTATAATATTTGATAATGCATGATTGTATTTAATTTTGTCTGGTGAGTAGGGCTGATGGTTTACTCGGTGCTGGGGTCCTGGGGTGGCTGGTCTGTGGTTTCAGGTAGAGCATCAGTGGTCTCTGGTGTCTCTTCAGTGGTTTCACTTGATACCTTGGGGGTTGCTGGCTTCCTCATTAAGAGGAGCAAACCACCAACTATCGCGATAGCCAGTATGATAAAGATCCACGTGTAAATATCGGCACCATCATCATTCACCACTGGCGGGTCAGAAACTTCTGCATCCAGAGGTGCATAATCATCTTCGTCAGAGACGCCATCGCCATCGTCATCGGTGTCCATCCAGGATTCGGTGTTTTTCAGATCTCCGTTTGGAAGGCCGTCATTATCCAGATCCCGGGGTGTGTGGGAGGAATCTCTTGGGTTTGTCCCCATCACCAATTCCCATTCATCCAGATACCCGTCATCATCATCGTCGGTGTCCTCATTATTGCCAACACCATCATCATCCGTGTCCGTGTCTTCGTCCGGGTTCAATGGGAAGTCATCATCCACATCATAGGTCCCATCATTGTCATCATCCAGATCGGCATTGTCGCCAATGCCGTCATCATCGGAGTCCATATCTTCATCAGGGTCCAGCGGAAAATCATCTTCTGTATCTGACGTGCCATCGCCATCATCGTCGGTATCCGAAGAATTCGGAATACCATCATTATCTGTGTCCAGCCAGGTGGTGAAAGACCAGGTGTAATCATCGGCCGGCGTACCATCGGCAGTGCTGTTGGCGTTGCCGTCTAGGGTATAGTTCGCAAGATCCTTGGCCATGCTTCCATTCAGGGTTACCGTGTAGGTGGTGTTCTGGGACAGGTTGGCAGATGGTGTGATGGTCAACGTTGTGTTATCCGAGTTCCAGGAGAATATCACGCCCAGGGATGGGGATATTGTTATTGAGGCCTCGACAGATGACTGGTTCATGGATTTGTTGAAGGTTATGATGATCAGCGAGTTAGAAGGCACTTGATTGCCGGTCGGTGAATTGTCTGTCACTATAGGAGCCATTCCAGATAGAGGGGCTGGTTCCGGGTCTGGTGTATCATCAGAAGTTGTGTTCGCCTCTCCGAGATGGAAGTGTTTGTAAAGTGTGATACTATTTTGGCCTCCACCGCCCCATCCACTATTGCCAGAATCCGCCCAGAAAAAATGAAGCCTTTCTCCGGAGATTTCAAGGCAGGGATACATTGCATTGGTA
>JAGLSY010000180.1 GCA_023135545.1 Thermoplasmata archaeon
GATGCCACTGTCAAGGGCGGCTCCTACCTCCCGATGACAGTGAAGAAGCACATCAGAGCCCAGACCATCGCCATGGAGAACAATCTGCCCTGCATCTATCTGGTGGATTCGGGCGGAGCATTCCTCCCCTTGCAGGACGAGGTCTTCCCGGACAGGGAGCATTTCGGTAGAATATTCTTCAACCAGGCCAGGATGTCATCCATGAAGATCCCTCAGGTGGCCATAGTCATGGGCTCGTGCACGGCTGGCGGGGCCTATGTTCCAGCGATGTCGGACGAGGCCGTCATTGTCAAAGGCACAGGCACGATATTCTTGGGCGGCCCACCCCTTGTGAAGGCCGCAACAGGAGAGGAGGTCACAGCAGAGGAACTGGGCGGGGCAGATGTCCACTGCCGGGAATCCGGTGTGGCCGACCATTACGTGACCAGCGACGAGGAGGCCCTTGGCGTAGCTCGCAATATAATCGAAAACCTCAACAGGCCCAAGAAGACCTATCTCAAATTCAGAAAACCCGAGGACCCCCTCTACCCAATTGAGGAAATATACGGCATAATTTCAAAGGATTCGAGAATACCCTTCGAGGTCAGGGAGGTCATAGCCAGGCTGGTCGACGGAAGTAAATTCCACGAGTTCAAGGAGCTTTACGGAACAACTCTCGTAACCGGTTTCGCGCATATCATGGGCTATCCTGTGGGGATACTGGCCAATAATGGAGTTCTATTCTCGGAGAGCGCCCTAAAGGGCACTCATTTCATCGAAATATGCAGCCAGAGAAAGATACCCCTGGTCTTCTTACAGAACATCACAGGTTTCATGATAGGCAAGGAATACGAGGCTGGCGGAATAGCCAAGAACGGGGCGAAAATGGTGACGGCGGTTTCCAATGCCCAGGTTCCTAAGTTTACGGTTCTCATCGGAGGTTCTTTCGGGGCCGGAAACTACGGAATGTGCGGACGAGCCTACGGCCCTCGCCAACTGTGGATGTGGCCCAATGCCAGAATATCTGTGATGGGAGGTGAACAGGCCGCCAATGTCCTTTCGACGGTGAAGAAGGACCAGTTATTCAGGAAGGGGGTGGAGATGTCGGACGAGGAGGTCAATGACCTCAAGAAGCCGATACTGGAGAAGTACGAAAAAGAAGGAAACCCCTATTACTCATCAGCCCGGATCTGGGACGACGGGATAATCGACCCCGTGCAAACCAGGCTGGTGCTGGCCCTTGGAATAAGTGCGGCACTGAACGCGCCGATAGATGAAGCACCGTTCTCATTGTACAGAATGTAGAGAATATAGGAGTGCCTATAGCCAGGCTTCAAAAGTATGGCATATTCTTTTCCTCAGCCCTAGAGCTTGGAATCCACGATTGCCAGAACTTCCTTCAACAGGACATCTCCCTCTACTACCAGTTCACCGCATCTCTTCACCATATCTGCCTTGTAAGCTTCATCGGTGACACTAGGCAAGTTGATCCTCACATTGAGGATGGCTCCATGCATTCCGGCATTGGCCATGAGGGCACCTACGCCCACATCGCTCGCCGATGCAGCCAGTCCCTTCGGTGCCAGCTGTTTGGCAAGTCTCAGGACCTCCAGGCACTTTGAAGCGACGCTGAGGGGCACATCTATGGCCCCCTTGTAAGCCTCCAGAATAGCGGCTTCCTTCGCTTTCTCTTCCTCCGGTGTGCTGGCCTTTATTTTGTTGGCCTCGATCACGCCATTGAAGGCGTTCGTATCTGCATCCACACCGTTCACCAGAAATGCCTTCAAACCTTCACCGGTTTCACCAATCTGGCATATCTCCGGGTAAATTTCCAGGAAATCCTTTCCACCACTGAGATTGGAGACCATTGC
>JAGLSY010000181.1 GCA_023135545.1 Thermoplasmata archaeon
AGCACGAACATAACAGCATCGGAAATATTGGATTTACCGCTTCCGTTGGGCCCCGTGATGGCTGTGTAACCATCCAGGAATGGGATTGAAAGCTTCCCTTTGAAGGATTTGAAATTCTCCACCTCAAGTTGTTTCAGATACAAGCTGGTCACCCATCCATGACAGGGACGGAAAGTTGAAAAAACCCTCAACTCCCTGGAGAGAAAGTGCCTTCTGCAACCCATCCCATGTAGAGTCCGACTATTGTCAGACAAGCAACTATATCTATTGTTCCATATATAAATGTTTGCTTTATGAGTCTAAAATAAAGAAATATTGATGTATGGGTTATATTTAGTTATCAATATAATGAAACTATTAATCATATATCAAAATAATTACTGGCCTGTTCTGTCTGACAAAAAGCATAAGGCATACCGTAATATGAAAAAGATTTCGCAATAGGTTTAAATCAAATAACTCATTTCAGGGACATGGTAGCTCTTGGTGATGTTTCTCTATATTACCAATTCCAGGGGCTCTATCAAACGCAAAAAGGGCCCATAGCTTAGCCTGGCTGGAGCGCCCGGCTGATAACCGGGAGGTCGGGAGTTCAAATCTCCTTGGGCCCACCTTTATTTTCTTTCCACTTTTTTCTTTGGGCAATCCCCTGCGCTGGCCGACCCTCACAAAGAAAAAAGACGGCCAAATAAAGAAACTCTGGTCAGCCTGCTCGGGGCTTGAAAATCGCCTTCACATGCTCGAAAGCCAATTGGTTTTCCTGTTTATTCAAGGCTATGGCCTGCTCGAAAATTCACTTGTTTTATTCCTGATTCAAGGCCGGTTCTGCTTCTGGTTCCACCACTACTTCCGGTTCTGCCGCTGTTGTATCGTCCATTTCACTCTCCGGCTCCTCTGGCGGCTTCCATCCAATGGGCTTCAACTCCACACTTTCTGGTGTAGCCTCTTCCAGCATCTGATACCACTTCACAGTATCACGTCTCAGAATGGCTCTTTCATTCTTGTAGATGTGGGACAGAAATGCATACTCGCCAGTAACCTTGCCAATGATCGTCGTGACCAGGGATACCGGGAAGATCAACACAATGGAGATAGTGATGTTTTGAATAACAAATACATAATAGAGGTCGACAAAGTCTCCTGATACTCCGAAGATGATTGGTGCGAACAAGGACATGGTGATGAGAATGACCGCTGAAACAGTCAAAATAATGGAGGCAAAAACAGAATGATAGAGCTCGTCCATGGTGGTCAGAAGCCCGAGTATGAAGCCGCAAAAGAGGGGGCTAATGAACAGGATCTCGCTTCCAGGGGCAAAGCCTGTCGCGAATTTGAGGAAATTGGAACTGAAGAAAAAGGCCACCACTACACCGGCCGAAATTGACCAGAGCAAGAGCTTTAGTTTTCTCTTCATTTCTAATTCATTATCATCCTTCATCTAAACCCACCAAATTAACTGAATAGAAATGTAAGGAATCCAGGAGCTCGCTGGGACCGGATATCTTGTAATGCACCTTCCCCTGAACTATGAAATAGGCCTGCCCCTTGGACAAGATATCATTCAATTGCGAATACTGGGTGCTGTCATGCTTGATGGGCAGCGGAACGTCATAAATCATATATTCCCCGGCCTCGATCGTTCCATTACCCCTCCCGGTGCTGGATATGGTGCCGAAATAATCTCGCTGATTCGGCGTTGTTATCAAAATCTCAGATGCATATATCTTGTATTCGATAAGATAAACCTCTATATCCAGCTGGCTGACATTGTTAAGCACCAGAACGTTCACGTCTATACTGAAACTCGTATCTGTTGTGGATATCGAAACATCATATGTGAAGGCCTGGGCATTCATCTGGGTCTCCGTCACCTTGGCATATTCCCTGGATGTATAGTAGAGGCCATAGGCGGAGATGAGGGCTGTGATGACCAGACAAATACCTATTAATTCAAGAATATCTTTTTTTTGCGTTATTTTACGTGGACTCATCAAATAGACAACACTGGTCTAATATAAAAATAAAGTTGTACGGCTTTTTGTGTAATATAAATTCTTTGTGGTTCAGGTTTTTGTATTGCCTTTGCTGAAATACTGGACCCAGTGTGTAAGATATCAACAGCAATAGCCAAGGCTAAGTGTTTGCATTGTCAGATCTGTTTCGGAGAATCGAATCTCAGGCTACCTTGTTGGCCTCTGCCACCTTTACCTGTTCCTGGAAGGTAGGCACCTCAACCTCATCGGACCTGAAGGCTATATCCCCGCCAAAGTGGCACTGGACAAAGTGTCCGGTCTCATGCTCTTTAACATCCGGTTTTTTCTCCTTGCATATGTCCTTGGCGTAGAGACATCTCGGATGGAATGGACAACCAGATGGTATGTTCAGGGCTGAAGGCAGGTCTCCCTTGATCTCCGTCCTTCCACGCTCTATGGTCGGGTCGGGAATCGGCACGGCAGACAGCAGGGCCCGGGTATACGGGTGCATGGAGTTGTTGATGATAGACTCGGACGGCGCGTATTCCACGATGTTGCCAAGATACATCACGGCGATGTGATCGCTCATGTATCTGGACACCGAAAGGTCGTGTGTAATGAACATGAAGGGTATGTTATACCTTTCCTTGAGACCGAGCATGAGGTTCATGATCCCTGCTCTGATTGAAACGTCCAGCATGGAAACCGGCTCGTCCGCCACGATGAATTCGGGCCTCAGTGCAAGGGTTCTGGCAATGGCCACCCTCTGCCTCTGACCTCC
>JAGLSY010000182.1 GCA_023135545.1 Thermoplasmata archaeon
TTCCCGTACGGGGAAATCATGATAAGGAATGTTGAAGGAATCATGGACCCTGTGGTGCCGGAAATCCAGGCCCGGACCATGATGGAAACAGATTCCATAGAGGAGTCCGCCCAGGAAGGCATCGGACTTGACGAGCTAGCGGTGGTGTGATTTGAGCGACGTCGAGATAATCGAGGCAATTTTATTCTCCTCCGGAAAACCCATGCGGATTCCCGAGATTGAAAGAGCCAGCGGCCTGGAGGCCGACCAGGTCAGGTCCGCACTGAAGAAACTAACACGCTCCTACCGCAGCAGGAACACCGCCCTGGAGATTGCCAAGATAGGACCTAAGTACGTGCTCCAGCTCAGGGAGGACTACAAGGATTCCACCGAGTCGGTTGCCCAGAGGGAGCTGCCCCATGAGACCATCAAGATTGCCGCTTTGATAGCCTATTACCAGCCCATGAAGAAGAAAGAACTGGTGGAGATGGTGGGCAGTTCAGCCAATGACCATGTCAAGGAGCTGAAGAAGAGAAGGCTGATAACGGTCGAGAGGGGCGCCCAGGGAAACATCATGCTCAATACCACTACCAAATTCTTCGAGTTCTTTGGCCTGGAGATGACAAAGCCAGAGGAATTGAAACAGATGCTCATGAAGAAAGCCGGTCTTAAGTAGATTTTCTTATCTTAATTGATGAAACTGGCTGTTGTTCTACCCACCCCAGTCTATGGATATGCCCCCCACCCGGCTCCTCCGCTGGCTTTTCCCAAACCCCCAAAAGCCTGCTCGGAGCCGACTTGATAAGAAATGCTTTTAAGCTACATTTCGTATTTGCTTGTGAGGGAAGTGGTGGAAGATTGGATAAAAAGCATCTAGCAATCATAGTTGTTATTTCTCTATTAATCATTACATCATCATTTGTATTCATGGTTCTGAATGAGCGTTCAACTCCTGAATCATATGAATACATAGATGGGATACGATTATCAAATAATACTATTGATCTTAATGTAAATCCAGTTGTAAATGTTTCTTATCGAAGTATAATTGATATAGATATACATGATGGGTATATATCTTCAGAAGGTGGTGTGAATTGGAGGGCAACTCATAAGGCATTTAATGAGAATTATTCAGGTGAGGACTTATCAATAAAATTAAGAGATTCAATAATAAAGCAAATGATATCTGATGCTGATGTTCAAGGTGAAAACAGTACAATTCTTCTGAAGGCAATATATGTATGTTATCATAACTGGACAGAAAGACCAAATATGATTCCATGCTATGCAGAGCGTGCATCTCTAAATGGAACAGAAGTCTGGGCTATAGCCTTTAACAGTGCTCTAGGTTACGGGGGTTCTATTTCTCATGAAGATATGTGGTTTATTTCAATTCCCATGATTGAAGATGGTTCGTATTTGGTAGCCCCTCTATCTCCAATTTTATGCTGGTCTGGTTCAGATTAGGAATAATCTCCTATACGTGATTTTTCATCGGATACAAAGTTATAGCCAGTCCGCTCCGAGCAGGGGGGATTTCCGCAGGAAATTGGGCCAGCGGAGGAGCGGAAGGGTGGGTGAAGTATACCCCAGTAAACAAATACCAGCATGACACGGCTGCCATCATCAACATGCCCCGCCCAGGCCAGTCTTGCTGGCCGAGGGTTGCGACGAGCTACGCGAGCGCAATCTCGAGTAACGCAGAGGCGGGGTCTTATATTTGATGTTCCAGCAAGTGATAATGCCAATTGCCTCCGATTCGGAAGCCCCGTCCGAAGGGCGGGGAGGTTCAAAAACAAAAAATCAGGGATGTTCAATATTATTAAATCCTTTAAAGCCTATTCCAGCACCGAATAACATGCCTGATTTTGAGAAATCCAAGAGAATGGAACTGCCAAGGGAGGTCGTGGTCGGCCATGATGCTATAAAGGAGGTGTCTGAGGTTTGCAAACATCTGGGACTTCCCCAATCCGCGGTCTTGGTATGTGATGAGAACACAAAAGCGATAGCCGGCGACAGTGTAAAGGATCAACTGGAGGATGCTGGCTACGATGTTGATGTGATCACAGTCAAATCTGCCGATGGAGATACGGTGAACACCGTCAGTTCCATAATTACAGAAGGCAAACTGGGCTTTGCCATGGGAGTGGGCGGGGGCCAGCCCATTGATATTGCCAAGGCTGCATCCTTCAACGTCGCAATTCCCTTTTTAAGTATACCGACGGCCGCTTCTCACGATGGGATAGTCTCTTCAAGGGCTTCGATAACCATGGACGGTGTAAAAAAATCCCTGGATGCCCATACACCTCTGGGTGTTATTGCCGATACGGGAATAATCGCCTCTTCCCCCCACAAACTTCTGGCCGCCGGTTGCGGGGACATAATCTCCAACCTGACCGCCGTGAAGGACTGGAAACTGGCCCAGAGATTGAGAAATGAGGATTACAGCAGTTATGCGGCCACTCTTTCCGAGATGGTGGCCAAGATTTTGATCGAGAATGCCTCCCAGATAAGGCCCGGGCTGGAGGAATCTGCCTGGATTGTTATGAAGGGCCTGGTATCTTCGGGAGTTTCGATGAGCATTGCAGGGTCATCCAGACCTGCAAGCGGCTCGGAGCACAAGTTCTCACATGCACTTGATATGATAGCCGAGAAGCCGGCCCTGCACGGGGAGCAGTGCGGCCTGGGAACCATCATGATGATGTATCTGCACGGCGGGGATTGGGAGAAGATAAAGGAGGCCCTCTGGATAATCGGAGCCCCCACCACTGCCAAGGCGGCCGGCCTGTCTAGTGAAGTGGTTATAAACGCGCTGGTAAAGGCCCACGAGATCAAACCTGAAAGATACACGATACTGGGCTACAAAGGCATGACAGTAGATGCCGCAGAGGCTCTGGCCAAGACAACGATGGTGATTTAATTGACCAATCTAACAGTATTGGGTAGCATGCTTGCCAAGAAGGGTAGTGAGATAATATTCATGGGCTCCCTGTCCGAGTGCAAGGGATGCAAGGTGAAGAATATTTGTTTTCACCTGGATGCTGGCCGGCATTACAGGATACTGGGTGTCAGGGATGTCAAGCACGAATGCGATGTTTTCGAGGATGGCGTAAAGGTGGTTGAAATCGAGAAAATACCTTTCGAGGCCGTGATGGACAAGAAGAAGGCCATCGAAGGTTCCACCATAACCTTCGAGCTGCCTGGCTGCAGGGAAAGGGGCTGTGAGCATTACCTGTTATGCCACCCGCCCGGGCTGACCAAGAAAAGTAAAATGAAACTAATGTCCTGCCTGGAAGAGGTCAAGTGCATGGTTGGCTCCAACCGAATCAAAGTCACAATCGAGTAATCCGCCGATTCAAGGTTATAATTGAGTTATACTAATTCTCCAGTTCTTTCAGGCCCACATAGAGGTCCAGGGCTTCCGGGTTGCCCAAAGCATCCTTGTTTTTAACATCCTGGTCATGGATGATTTTACGAACAGCTAGTTCCACCTTTTTGCCATTGATCGTGTAGGGAATATCGGCAACCTGTATTACCTTGGCAGGCACGTGCCTGGGCGTGGTGCTTGTTCTTATGATGGTCTTGACCTTTGCGGCCAGCTCATCTGTCAGATGCTGCCCCTCTTTCATTTTCAGGAATAATATGACTCTGACATCATTGTCCCAGTCCTGCCCCACCACCAGACTGTCCTCCACCTCCGGAACATTCTCCACGACACGGTAAATCTCGGCGGTGCCAATTCTCACGCCCCCCGGGTTCAGGGTTGCATCCGAGCGCCCGTACATTATCACCCCGCCATGTCCGGTGACTACTATGTAATCTCCATGGTGCCAGATATTTGGATATGTCTCGAAGTAAGCAGCCCTGTATTTTGCATCGTCAGGGTCATTCCAGAAGTAGATGGGCATGGATGGGAAGGGTTTCTGGCATACCAGTTCTCCCTGCTTGTCTATGACTGGATTACCATCATCGTCAAATGCGGCAATATCCATTCCCAGGCCCCTGCATTGGAGCTCCCCGGCATACACTGGTCTGATTGGATTTCCCAGGGTGAAGCATGAAACAATATCGGTTCCGCCGGCTATGGATGAAAGCACCATATCCTTCTTTATCTCCCTGTACACATATTCAAAGTTTTCGATTGAAAGCGGGGAGCCGGTGGACAGCATGGCCCGAACCGTTGGAATCTCGCCATCAGCTAGTTTCACCCCGGCACCCTCGATGGAAGCTATGTATTTGGCACTGGTTCCGAAGACCGTCATCTTTTTCTCCTTGGCAAAATTGAAGAGCGCATAGGGGTCCGGATAAAATGGGTTTCCATCGAACAGCATGACCGTGGCCCCCACGGCCAGCGATGTAACCAGCCAGTTCCACATCATCCACCCGCAGGTCGTGTAGTAAAATATGTTATCATCCCGCTTCAGGTCGGTGTGCAGCACCAGTTCTTTCAGATGCTGGATAAGGGTGCCGCCGGCAC
>JAGLSY010000183.1 GCA_023135545.1 Thermoplasmata archaeon
AACACCTATTCACTGATGACTCTGGTCGCCTGGAACAGCCCTTTCTGGAATAACAGGGTGTAATAATCTACGGAATGTGCTGTGGCTCTCATCTTGACACATCTGATGCGGCGCTGGATATTGACGTCCCCCACCCTCTCCATCTTCAGGTGGATGATGCCGTCTGCCAGAAAATCCTCCCCGTCCTTGGCATAGTCATAACTGTCGCACTTCATCTCGGACAGGATAAATGTGGTTACGTTCAGCTCCCTCAGCCACTCGAAGAAATGGAAAAGCTCCTGCCGCTTGTTGGTGAACTCGGCCAGCATTGTAAGAACAGGCATGGAATCTATGACAAGGATTTCATAGTCCAGACTTTCTTTGAGGTTGAGGGCATAGGTCTTGAAGATCTGCATCCAGGACTGGGGGCCTAGCTTATCGAGGTTCTTTCTGATAAGGGCCAGGTCCACGATTGTGACCAGCTTTTCCACCTTTTCATGAGAAAAACCCATGCCGTCCATGTGGATTGACAGGTTATCCCGGCTCTGCTCCAGGGTTATGTAAACACCCTTGCGCCCCTCTGTCAATGCCTGGTTGTACAGAAGGTTAAATGCGATAGAGCTCTTGAATGTCCCTGGCTCACCGGCAATGAGGACACAGTGGCCTTCGGGAATTCCATCACTTATCCTGTCGTCAAAACCCTGAATGAAAGTCTTAATCCTTTTCATCTTATCCCTGGCAGATAATGAGCATGTAATACAAAATGGTTTTCTAAGTTGTTTTCTAGGAATGTATTTGTTGTGGATTCTCCATTTCATGAATATCCATTCGAAAACCCTTTATTCAATTTCTCCATATTCTGTGGTGACATGCCAAGAAGAAAATACGGCCACATGGTGGGGGCCTGCCCCCAAACGCCCCAGGAGAAATGCAAGGCCTGTAGAAATGGAAACCCTTGCCATGTCCATAACCTCAAAGACATCGATTATGAGGAACTGGCAAAGAAAAAAAGGCGGCGGTTTTCTGGAAAGAAGAAAGGGAAAAAGAGGCAGACAAAAGCGGCAATAGAGCGCAAACAGAAAAAAGATTGATTGTTTAAAATGAAACTTATTCTTGACTATTCTAAGATGCTGGTTAAAAACCGAACCGCTCTTTCAAAAGAACTAGTATCTCGTTTTCCCTAGCAGTAGGCTCTGTCCCAATAATTGAGATTATATCCGAGTAAATATCCAGAAGTTCCCTTTTGCCGTACTTTATGTTGTTCATAATCTCGTTTTCCATCTTGTCATGCTCTTCGTCAGAAACACCCAGGTGTTCTTTCAGGGCATCTATAAGATGCTTCTCGGAAGGGGTTAAAACTCCGTTTCTCCAGGCCGCGTCCAGGGCCTCCCGGTAGATGTCGGATTTCTTGGTCCTGGCATCCAATTCCCTTCTCTTCCTCTCTTCGATGTTCTCCAGGTTTTCCTTTACCAGATATTCATCGGCCTTCATGGCCTCGCTCACGATGTCCGAAAGGGTAAGGTGAACGGATGTGGCTCCATCGATCTCTGAAAATAACAGCTCGGTGATATTCCCCTCTATCATCATCTTGACTTTTTTATTTCCAATATATTCCTTTATCTCGGTTGCCTTGACCTGGCCGTCCCAGGAAAGATAATAACATTTCATTCTCTGCTTTGAGCCGATGACATGGCATCTCTTCTCTTTGATGATACCGTCTTCGACCAGCTTCTTGAGATACCTGGATATGTGTTTTCTCTGGACTCCGACATTCTGGGAAATTCCCTGTTGGGTGAGTTCTATTGTAGTTTCGTAAACATCCTCAAGTGGCTTGAAGTCAGAAAGATAAAGAATTATTCTCTCCTCGGTGGGCAGGGTAATCAAAGCCGTCATGGGTGGAGAAGGAATTCAAGATATTTATAGATTGATGGTGGCAGAAGAGCATTGATTAATGGAAGAAGAAGAATCGACATGTAGAGATTTATTTTATATATATTCGCAACCAATTGTTAAATGTGATATATATGAAATCGCCGAAAATTACCGTAATCTGCATCGCGCTTTTTCTGGTGTCTGTGAACCTGTTTTCAGCAGGAAATGTCAAAGGAGATGGAATACCCATCACCAAGATGGAGTTTCACGGAACTCTTAGGGAAAACCGGCAGCTGGCATACATCTCTGTCGATAATGAAGGCGGGAACATGGAGACATTGAACCTGTTTCTAAGTGTCGTGTCGCTTTATCCAGGCAACAATGCTTCCGTGCTCATACCACTGATGACAAAACCCGAGGATGTTTCCGGAAAGGAAACCAGCGAGAATGAATTCAGACAGGATTTTAATTTCTGGCACATAGAGAGAGAGATGGAAAAGCAGAACCATTGCTGGGAAGAGGTCATGGATTCTACCGCAGAAAGTATGAAGATCATCGGCGCAATGGAGACATTGGGGGGAATAGCCGCTCTATTGTATGTGATGGTTATAGGCTTTGGTGGGAGTAGCGATGGAGATTATTATGAAATTTCCGAAGGAGTCAGCTTCGAGGTTCTGTCTTTTGAATCTGCTGATTCCATATCAGAGTATTTTGATTCAATGGGAACAGAGGTTCCGGACAATGTGAAGGAAATTATAGATGAATACGGGGAATTTTACCTTGGAGTCATCAACGCTGTTACCAGACCTCCGATAGATGAGGAGTCTTTCGAGGAGATAGAACGCAGATGCCCGAACCAACTGGATGACTTCAGAACCTTTGTGGAGAACAATCCGACAATCGAGGCCTATGGATATTCGGGTGACTATGGTTACTATCCATACTATGATTATCCCTTTATAGACACCCCTGAATTGAGAGAGATATTGTACAGTATCCAGGATACGGAATTGAAGTACAAATTCAACATGCTGATAGCCGCAACTTACGGAATAGGCCCACAAGATGGGGTTGTCATCTCCTTCGACCTGCCATTGAAGGACGGGCAAGCATACTTCCCCCTCGGCACGACACCGGCCTGGAACGCGGTACCGACCACCCAGGTCATATTCCGTGTCGATGAGAAGTGGTTCATTGACTTTGACAAAAAGGGGGAAGAAGCCTTCATCGACGGGAGCCATTATTACATGTGGGAATTCAATGAAAAGGCCCCGGACCATGACCTTGTCGGGGAGGTGAAGGAAGCCGGATTCGGAACATCAGTGGGGAAATCCTTCAAGGATGCCAGCATATGGATCTATGACCATTCCACAGGCATCGGCCTGATCTTGAGCATCCTATTTTTCGCCTTGATCTGGATAGTTGGTCTATGGCTGGTCTTCCGCCGTGAACCATATTGGCCAGATGAAAAACACAGGTGGCCAAAGCTTGTTACAATGGGCTTTGCATGCATGGTCTTATCGGGTATATTCACACTGGTTGGAGGTCTTATATTTGCCGGGGTGTGGCTGGCAGACATCAGGGTCAAGCGCGGATTGACCGAGCACCGTCAATTTCCGAACGCGCTGGAAACCTTCTTTCTGGTGACCATGATAGGGCCGCTTATCATCTATTTGTTTGTTTTATACGCCTCGGTACAATCTATCGAATATGATGCCGGGATGTTCATGTATTCTGCAATATTGGTCACTGCCACTTTCTCCATAATCCTGATTCATCTGCTCACAAAAAAAGATGCTGGGGAAAATGATACGTTTAGAATGGTATCCTGGGTTGTTTATTCCATAATAGTCATCCCATTCATGTTTCTGTTATTTACCGGCGTTCCAGTCTGCGGCGTGCTATTCTTCTTTTTACTTATCCTGCAGTCAATGTTATTCATCAAGCTGGAGCATCTCCGGAGGGGTGACATCTTTGAGGAGCCCAAACTTTATCATCCAATTCTGTAATCCAGTGCTGTGAAGATTGCGGCGCTTTTCTCGGGAGGCAAGGATTCTGCCTATGCCATTTACATTGCCCAGCAGTGGGGCTGGGAGGTAACTAGCCTCGTCTCCATCATTCCGGAGCACGGTGAATCCTACATGTTCCACGTCCCCAACATCGGACTCACCGGGGAACTGGCCAAGTGCCTGGACATCCCGATTTTCAAGGCATGCACCAAGGGTGTGGAGGAGAAGGAACTGGACGACCTGAAGGAACTGCTAGCATCCATGGATACTGAAGCGTTAGTCACTGGAGCTATCGCTTCAGACTACCAGACCAGCCGCATAAACATGATATGCCACGACCTGGGAATCAAGGTTTTCAGTCCCCTCTGGCGCAAGGACCAGAAGATGCTTCTCAAGGACATGCTGGACGCGGGATTCAGAATGATGATTGTCGGGGTTTACGCGGATGGCATGGGGAAGGAATGGCTGGGAAGGATCATCGACGAGGAAGCGCTGGCCGATCTCGAAAAAACCGCTGATAGATACAAGATAAACATCAGTGGGGAAGGCGGGGAGTTCGAAACCCTTGTTCTCGACGGTCCGAACTTCAAAAAATCAATGAAGATAAAAGACTCATCTATTAATTGGTCCGGAACATCTGGCCACCTGGAAATTACAGAGGTAAAACTGCACTGATTTATTAGGACCGACCGTAACCTATAAGACACTTGATTCATTCCGCCCCTTTGATGCTGTGGTTGCTTGCAATACTGCCTATGATTGTCGTCCTTGTCGGCATAATCCAATTCAAAAAATCCGGCTCGACGATGGCCATCGTCGGGTGGCTGATTACACTGGTGCTGGCCGTCCTTGTTTTCAGGACAGACCTGTCGATAGCATTGGGAGCTACAGTATATGGCCTTCTCAAGTCCTTTGGGATAACCGTGGCCGTGGTTGGTACAATGCTCATGATCTTCCTGATGAAGGAGATAGGCGCCCTGGATACGATTTCCGAGGCGATCAAGCGCGTGGCCTCCACCCTCGAGCAGCAGGCCATCTTCATAGGTATAGGATTCGGAAGCTTTGTGACATCACTGGGTATAGTTACCCCGTCCCTGTTTCCGCCGCTGTTGATGGCCATGGGATTCTCCCCCTTTGCGGCTGTTTCCGTATCGGTTCTCGGGTACAATGCCACAACCAGCTTCGCACTGCTGGCCATACCCATTACCCTGCCGGCGGATATATTCGGATTGGATGTCAATGAGCTGACATACAAGATATGCCTCTTCCTGCCTGTCGTATCGGTTCTAATATCCTTTGCCATGCTCTGGGTCCTGGGAGGCAAGGAATCCATCAAGACGGGCTTCATGGACGCCCTTATCGCGGGCCTGGTCATAGGTTCCAGCTGTCTTGCCTTTGTCTTGATCGGAGTTCCGGTCATGATAATCGGCGTGTTGGCCGGTCTTCTCACCATGATTGTCCTGTACATTTATTCTAGATTCACGGGAAAACTTCCCACCTTTGAAGATAAATTGGACAGGAAAAAATTAATCACCGCCATGTCGCCCTGGATTATTCTGATTGCGCTGGCTCTGGTCGTCAGCATACCGGCACTCACAGGTGCGCTCAAGGATGTCGATGGGGCCGCATTGACCATATATGGAAGAGATATTGATTTCGATATCATGGCCCAGACCTACACATTGATCTTCATATCCTTTTTCGCTTCACTGTATTTCCTCAAGCCCTCCAAGGAGCAAATTACAACGGTTTTCAATGTATGGATTAAACGTATATGGGGCCCGGTAATCGCCTATTCTTTGTTTTTCTCCATAGCCTACATAATGGCATGGAGCGCGATGGTATACGTCGGCGGATCGCTTGTCGAGGGTGCTGGCTATGCGGATTACAACATGAACAACGCCATCGGAAGCGTGCTGGCCAATACTTTCGGCACAAACTTCGCCTACGTGGCTGCCTGTCTCGGCTTATTCGGGGCGATGGTGGGGGGCTCGGAAACCGGTTCAAATGTGCTCTTCTACAAGATACAAAGGCAGGTGGCTGACAATATCGGCGCAACCGACAATCAATTCATGACGATGTACGGTGCCCATGCCAACGCCGGGGGAGTGGCCAGTGCCATCACGCCCTCCAAGATCAACAACGCGGTGGCGACCATCAAGGGCAATTCCAGACTGGAAAGCGCGGTCATGCAGAAACACCTGGGTGTTGTCATACTAATTACAATTGTAATCAGCTTCATGACGGCGGCATTTGTCGCGTGGAACCTCTGAGCAATCAGATGTTTCCAGAGTGCATAATTTCTACTTGGTCCAGTACTTGAAAAGAGAGTAAAACAGGATGATACCTAATGGTATATAGAAAACAAGGCTGGACAGGAATAGGTTTTCAGGGAACATAAGCCAATTGATGTGCTTGTCAGTATGATATGGATAAAAAATGGGGTTGTACCTGTGGGTGAACAGGTCAATGGTGACATGGCTCACGGTTCCTATGAGTGCCGAAAAAACCGCCCAGCCAGCGTCCTTGGGGGCCTTGGTTATGTCCACGCCCGCAAATATGTGCCAGTTCTCGCCGCCCTTCTTTGCCCGCTTTCTCAACCAGCGGCCGATTGGAGGTGCCAGAAAATAGGCGGCCATCAATGTGATCACCACATCCACGGTCAGGGCTCCGTAGAAGGAATGCATGAAGCCTCTGGCATGGCCGATGTCCTCCTTGAAAGGAGCCATCCACAATACCTCCAGGTCGGGAACTGCGGCACCGAAACATATGCAGACAAAATGAATTTTATCCTTGGCCTTGAGCCAGATTGGCCATACCAAGCCTAAATGAAATGGTGTTAAAGGCATTAATCTTGTATTGTATACCCAGTATAATTAAATTCCCGAGTGAGCAGGCCAGATTGGTAAATATACCCATCTCTATAGGATATATATATTATTGTGAGAAGGTATAGATAAGATGTTGTTTTTAGTGCAATAGGTCGAGAACCCCCGGTCTTTAGGCTGGGGATGATTCGGCCAGCCACTAACAAGAATACCGCCGTAAGCCCATCAATTTAATTTGACTGGCCGCAGAGATATAACCTCTGCGTGTTCGGGCTTATGGCAGCCTAAATGTAAACATACAGACCTGAAGGGACTGGTAGTTTACAACTGTTGTGGTAATAGGAGAAGGAGGAAAGGCCTCATGGGTCTCGCAAACAAGATAAATTCCTTCATAGCCAGAAAGAAAACGGTGAAGGCCTGGTATGGCATAGTTATCACCTTCTTCATTCTCCTTGTCATAGTTCCAACCCTCTTCGTTCTGACCTATGCATTCACTGGCTGGGATGAGATACAGGAAACCGTGATGAAGGCCCCGCCTGAGATAACTTATTCGTCTGTGGACCTTTCTGACAACTCCACATATCTTATTCATTTTAGACCGCCATCTGCCATCGATATTGCAGAGCCAACGCCTCTGGAAGCCGCATATTTCTCTGCTTCAAATCATACCCTTAATTACACTATTTATTTCATTGACGACGATGAAGTCGAAATAGAATTATACCGCGAAGCACAGATAACTGGCACCGGTTCGGTCTGGTTCAACATCTCGGCCAATGATTCATACAACGAGATCAACCATGTAGGGGATGCCTACCATAGCATGACCCTCTACGACGGCCAGACAGTTCTTGAAACCTGGAATTCCAGCCTGGTTCTTAGGGTGGGAAGCGAAAGACCCTTCAACCATGTTCTCGAGGCCCTCAAGGTGTCATTTGTCATCGCAACGATAGTCACGATAATCGACTTCGCGGCCGGACTTCCGATGGCCTGGCTCATGGTCAGGAAGGACTTCTGGGGAAAGAAGTACGTGGACACCCTGATTGACATGCCGCTGGCCGTTCCAACCGCCGCCCTCGGATTCTCGACGGCCCTCTTCTGGGCCGTGACTCCCGGCCTCAACCCCTACGGCTCGCTCAACATGACATCATCGCCCTTCCTGCTGGTCATACTTCTTCACATTGTCTTTTCATATCCGTATATGGTCAG
>JAGLSY010000184.1 GCA_023135545.1 Thermoplasmata archaeon
ATCATCCTCTGTTTCGCAAGGAGTTTGAGTGAAACAGGCGGAACAATGGCAGCACTGGCAATGCTGACACCCCAGATGGCCGAGCTGGCCCACCCAATGCAAACCGGGCCCACACTCATCGGTGCGTGGAAGCACGCTGGCGGGTTTGAACCGCATCTGGCCTTTACCGCCATGCTCCTGGTGATAGTTACTTTGATCTTGCTGGTCATCATTAAAATTATAATAATGAAGTTCAAGATGCCGATGAGGAAGGTCTTCCCGGGGCCGGAGAGGCTGCTCAGCAAGGGGATATTTCCCAAGGCGAAAGATGCTCTGTCGTTCATATTCATGATTGTGATCCTGATTATTCCATCCTTCTTCATATTCAGTTTTGTCCTGACCGGAGAGAGCACGCCGGTGGACTGGGACGGCTTCTGGAGCGCCATGAGCTTCTCCTTCATGGTGGCCGGTGTTGTTACCGTTATAAATCTGATATTCGGCGTACCGCTGGCCATCTATATCGTCAGGGGCACGAACAAGGTCATGTCCAATATACTGGATGTGCTTGTCAATGTGCCGCTTATCGTTCCCACTTCGGCCCTCGGTATTTCCCTGGGGATGTTCTGGGGCTCGATGGACCTCGGAATAACCGTGCTTCTGGTCATCTCGGCACATCTGGCCTTCACATTTCCACTGGTCGTAAGGAATGTCGCCGGAGCCCTGGAGGAACTGGACCCGACCTACGAGGAGACAGCGCGGACGCTGGGGGCAAGGCCCATGTTCGTGTTCAGAAAGATAATGTTCCCATCTCTTAAATTCTCTATACTGGCCGGTGCAATCATGGCATTCACAAGGAGCCTCGGAGAGACCGGGGCGACGCTGGCCGTGGTCAAGGAAGCGAACACAGTTCCTGTTTACATAGTCGGCCTGGTCAAGTCCGGAAGTTATTACCCGGCGGCACTAGCCTGCATAGTTCTGATATTCATTTCATTCCTGACTATGATGTTCATGAGATACATGACGAAAAAGGCAGGTGATTAGTGATGCCCGAGATACGTATCGAGAATCTCAGAAAAGTCTTCGGAGACCTTGTGGCAATTGATGACATCAGCCTTGAGGTCAAGGATGGCGAGTATCTGACCATCCTTGGGCCGACCGGTGCTGGCAAGACCACATTACTGAGATTGATAGCCGGCCTCACGGACCAGACATCAGGCAGTATCTTCATTGATGGGGAGTGCATAGACAAGATGGCCCCCGAGGAGCGGAGGGTCGCTTTCCTGAGCCAGACCTATTCCCTCTTCCCGCACATGGACGTGTGGGACAACACCACCTTCGGCCCCACGGCCAGGGGTTGGGACCCCGAGCAGGTGGATATCATCGGCAGGGAAATGCTGGAGATGGTTCATCTATACGACCGGAGGGACGCAATGCCCAGTGAATTGAGCGGGGGAATGCAGCAGAGGAACGCACTGGCACGGGCACTTTCGGCAGATGCAAAGATCCTGCTCCTCGATGAGCCGCTGAGGGCACTGGATGCCCGACTTCGCCTTGACCTGAGATACGAGCTGAAGAGGCTGTCCAGAGACATGAATATGACGACCATCCATGTCACTCACGACCAGGAGGAGGCCCTCACCATTTCCGACAGGATACTTGTTCTGAGGAACGGGAAAATCACCCAGTCTGGAAAGCCCAAGGAAATCTTCAATGAGCCGGCCAGCCCATTTATCCACCACTTTGTAGGAGAAGCCAATTTCATAACAGGGACTCTCAAAACCTCAGAAGGGGGGAAGTCGGTGATAGAGGATGACAACGGGAAGAAATATCTGGCCAAAGCGTTCGATGCCTCGCCCGGCTCAAGGGTCGTCGCCGGCATAAAGACCGAATTCACCCTCATGACGAAGGAGATGCGCGAAACCTCGAACAGCTTCACCGGCACCATCGAAAGAGTACTCTTCCTGGGCCGTTTTTCGGATTTTGAGGTCAAGACGAGCACCGGCGAAATAGTTCATGC
>JAGLSY010000185.1 GCA_023135545.1 Thermoplasmata archaeon
TACAGTATCAATGGTGGCCAGGCATGGAACCTCTTGTACGAGGACCCGACTGGCGGTGTGAACAGCTACAACTGGGACACTACAACAGTCGATGATGGAACCGCATACCAGGTGAAGGTACTTGTGACCGGAGTCCAAGACCTGACAGACTACAAGACCTCTCTGGCCTTCGAAATTGACAACGGCATTGACGGCACAGGACCAGCGGTCCTTGGCGGAAGTGTTCATGTGGACCCACAGCCTACCTACTCACCAGCCCTTGCAACTTTGACAGCCACTCTGACAGATGTCGGAAGAGGTGATTCAAACATTGACGCTGCAGAATATATGATAGATGGAAGCTCAGCCTTATCTATGGATCCAGAAGATGGGTCGTTTGATTCCTCTGTTGAAGATGTGACCATTACCTTTGGTAGTGCATATAGCAACGGCGACCACTTAATTGAGGTTCGCGGTCATGATGCTTCAGGCAACTGGGGCGGATGGTCGTCTGTCATTTGGTCAGTGGTCAATCCAGACCCATTACCGGAAGTCACAGTCTATGACAACAACGGTCAAGGAGAGGACGGCACATGGGTCGGAGACGAAGTCATTACATGGCTCGCAACGGACGACAGCCCATTACCAGGGAACCCAATCAGTATCTATTACAGCGACAATGCAGGAGGAGACTGGTATCTTATCGCAGCCGGAGAAGCAAATGATGGAGCATATACATGGGACACAAACTCTGTGTTAGATGGCTCTGAATATATGATAAGGGTTGTCTGCACAGACAGTGTGCCTCAGGATGGATCGGATGATTCTGACGCGACATTCTACATCGACAATGGTCCGGATAATCCTGTGATTACCGTGACTTCCCCTGACGGCGGTGAGTTCTTCCAGATAGAGCAGCTTAATGACATCACTTGGACCGCAACAGATGCAGACCCGGGAGATGTAGTGACAATCGGCATCGAGTACTGCAATGACTGGCCGATAGCGACATGGATACCGGTTGCCAGCGGTGAAATCAACGATGAGATTTACCCGTGGAATGTACCTGTGGACTTCACAACTACAGCCAGGGTGAGGATCACCGGCACGGACACTACTGCTCGAACAGGCACGGACACAAGCAATGGTGATTTCGAGATCGGCAGTGAGTTGTTCTTGCAAGTGCAGGCATCTGCCGTACCACCGTACGAGATCCTGAACACAGATGGGTTCGAGGGTACGATACAGGAGGCTAACACGGTGCCGATACCTGGTGCCGGCAGTTACCTGATCGGCGACGGATGGATCACAGATTCTATCACCACAGAGAGAGATATCGCCGGAGATTGGACATTCAATATCTTCGGTAAGATAACGGGAGTAACTGGTGCTGGTTCGCTACGCGCAGATGTGTACAGTGTGATCAATGGCTTCCTGTTCTCGTCTACCTGTCCTGAGGATGTCGCAGGTCATGATACCTACTATGAGTTCTCATGGACAGAGGTAGGTGTAGGTTCGCAAACAATACCTGACGGCGACAGGGTATACGTCGAGTTCTATCTGGATGCCACCGCAGGCGGCGGCAGCACGCAGTCAGACGAGACGCTCAACCCCGGCTTCGACACAGCTGCAGGGCCTGAATGGGCATACTCTGGCTGGCTTGACACGGGCGGCGGAAACGCGGCCGGAGCCTACAACGGCGGTGGCGGAAACCCAGGCGGCTGGGTAGATATACTCCTCACTCCAGCAGGAGCCGGACCGGCATCCGAGGAAACCTACGCGGGATACTGGGAGCAGTCGTTCACTACAGGCTTCGTGCCGACATCAGCCACACTGGACTTTGACTGGTCCTGTACGGCTTTCGGAACCGGTGATGCAAACCTGAATGCCATTGTCTTCATAGACACGGCATCCGGTGCACCATCCAACGAGGTTTGGAACAGCGGAGCGATATCTGGAATAACTGGGTGGGCATCTGTTGCCGGATTTGATGTGAGCAGCAGTGTCACCGCGGACACGACCTACTACCTGAAGATAGCCGCACGTGACACGGACCTGGCAAGGTTCGAAACCGCACGTGAGATCGGCTTCGACAACGTGATGGTGTCCTGGGAGGAAATAATTCCCGTACCAGTGTTCACTATCGGCCATGACAACAGCGCCACGCCGTCGAGCGTGTGTCCGGCATTGAACCTAGGCGGTCCGCCACCCGTACCCATACAGTACGACATAGACACAAGCGATGAATCAGCCAACGGTTGGGTATTCGTATCCTTCCCGATAACAGCAACAGGAGATGTCGAGACTATCTTCGATGATGCTGGATGGGGTGGCGGTACGACCACCTGGGACAGAATCTACTGGTACGACCCGTCTGATACTGGCGACCACTGGAAGTGCTACGACCCCGCTTATCCGGGAACCCAGGACATGCCTATATCTGTCAACAATAAAATGGGATTCTGGGTACACCTTGGAGTCAACGACAACACCTTGAGAGTTGGAGAGGGATTTGCCCCCGCTGGCACGACAATCGACTTGGTTGCCGGCTGGAATCTGGTTGGATTCCCATCCCTATCCGGGACATACAGTGCAGGAGACCTCAAGGCAGATTCTGGTGACGGTGGAATGAGAATCGAGTGCTTCAACGATGCCGCAGCCTATGACATCGAAGTGATGCCAGATGGTGACAATTTCCAGGCAGGAAACGCCTACTGGGTCTTTGCCACGGCAGCCTACCCCTGGATAGTAGCACCATAAGCCAAACAGGACAAAGCAAAATAGGGAAGGCTGAGCGCCTTCCCTCCTTTTCATTTTTTATATTTTTCTCTGTATAACCGAAGGTTTTACGGATTTTTTAAGATGAATAACTCTGTTTTTCATCTGTTTTATGGCTGACGGCAGTTCAGCCATGCGATGAATGGCGCAGCCCTTTCATGAGATATCTGAGGGGCTTCCGAATCGGGAGGACGTGGGTGTTTGTTAAATTGGGTGTGGATAAGGACCCCGCCATGCTAACACACCAATATGACCCACCCTAGCTACATATGTTGGTTTATGAAAATACTGATTGATAAATGATATAATTGAAAAGGATTATATCTTCAACTTGATGCGTTTGACTTCTTTCTTGGGCTCTTTCTTTGGCTTGTCATCATCCTTCTTGGCAGCCTCTGGCTGAGTGTCAGCCTTTGGCTCTTCCGCTTTTGCCTCCTCTTTGGGCTCTGCGGCTTTGTCTGTTGTATCGCCGAGGTCACCTACTATGTCCTTCTCCGCGTCCTCACCAAGCTTCTCGGAGAAACTGTTGCCGCAGCTGGCGCACTTGCCGAACCTGCTGGCACACATGTCATGGTATTCCTTGCCGCAATTGCACTTAATAATATCCTGACCCTTCTTGGCCGTTCCCATGCAGATGTTGCATTTCAGGTCCTCGGCGGCCTTCAATTTTTCAAAAGATGAATCCTTGGCCTTTGCCTTGGCCTGGAGTTCCTCCACAACGACAATGCTGGCGGTGGTCTTGTCCACGAACTCCTCGTTATCCAGCACCCTATGGGACGTTATCTCGAAAATGACCGGTTGGCTTCCGATCACGTCCGCGAATTTAATCTTGATGGGAATGGTGACCTGGTTGCCGTTTCCCATCAGCTTTTCGACATGGATATCGCCATGGTATTCTATGTCTCCGAGCATCTTGATAGAGATGTCCGTACCCAGTGATTTTCCGTTGTTGGTCAAGGTTATTTCGGTATCCACCCAATGATTTTTTGTAACCCTATCGTCGGTTATCTTGGCGACCATCTGCGGCCTGAACTCGTCCATGATGCTCTGGGCCAGCCGAATGCTTTCCTGAACCAGGGACATGGCCTTCTTTTGGTCCTCGGCCTTGATCTCTCTGCCCTCCTTGAAAAGGTCCTCGGCTTCCTTGACATTGATTCCGAATTTCTTGACCCCCGAAATAATAGAGTTGGCCTTGTAGGTCAGCTCGATGAACTCCTTCTCGATACCTTTCTGTAGGTCCGAAATCTTGCTTATGCTCTCCTTGGCCTGATCCATTGCGGTTTTGTACTTTCCGGCCCCCAGGGATGCCTTTGCCTTTGCCAGCAGTTCCAGGGTATTGGATATGTCGACGCCAATATCCTTCGCGTGGTTGGCAGATGCCTCCGAGTTGGTTATGAAATCGGTGACATGCTTATCCAGCTTTGCCTTTGCCTCCGATGATACCGCCGAAATCTTGTCATTTGAAATCTTAAACTTGCCGTTTTCCATGAAGGTCTTCGCCTCGGCAATGGCGGAGCTCAGCCCCTCCATATCAAGGTTCAAGCTGGCTCCCAGGTCTATCTGCTTGTAGGTGTCTGTAATCTTGGACGACAGCTTCGAGTATGTAAGACGCCTGCCCTCGACAAGGGCCTCCTTGGCAATTTCCTGTGCCGTTTTGTAATCATGCCCTGTCATAGCGTTCTCGGCATCCACCTGGAGTTTCTTGGCCAGGGAAATCTCGACACCTATTTCCACGGCGGTGTCTATCTGCGTCTTCAGAAGCTCCATCTGCTCCTCGGCCAGGGAGAATTCCTCTCTTATCTTATACAGCTCATCGCCGCTTTGAATGGCATGCTCCAGCGCCTTGACGTAGTCGCCGTTGGTGATGTCCTTCCTCGCGCTGTCCAGCAGATTTTTGGCCTGTCTGGAAACGATTCCCGACTTGTTTGCCTCGTCCAATTTGGTCTCGGCCGTTTTGATGGCCTTCGCGGCCATGTCTTGCTGCAGGCCAACCTTCTCCAACTCACCCTCACTGCGCATGGCAAGCTCCAGTGCCGACTTGTAGTCCTTCTTCTCGAAAGAGTCCTTGGCCTTGTCCAGTAGTTTCTCTGCTGCCACAACCGTGGTTCCATCCATCTTGGCCTTCTCCGTGGCTACCCTGAAAGTGGATATGGTATCTGCGATGTGCTTTTCGACGGCCCTGTCCGCCTCCTTCAGACCTTCCTCCGAGAGGCTGATTGTCTTCTCGTAATCATGATTCCTAAGCTCGTTCATAGCCTGGTTCAGCAATCCCTTTGCATCGGCAATGTCTGCGTACAGATTCTCTGATTCGCTCACTTTGTCCTGAAGGTCTTTGACCTTCAGGCCAGCATTCTGGCTCAGTTCCTTGATGCTGAGGACTTCTTCCTTTGCGGTCATGGCCAGCTCTATCGAAAGCTTGAAATCAGATTCCGTGAGCTTGACCCTGGCATTGTCCATCTTTGAGGATGGTGATGAAACGTCTATTCCAATATCCTTGGCATCGATGATGGCCGATTCTGCCTCTGAAATGAGGTTGGTGATTGTGGAATTCAGCAAGTCCAGAGAATTACCCTCCACCTTGCTGGACAGTTCCATTGCGGATTTTACATCCTTGTTTTTCAATGCAGTTTTAGTTTCATCTATCAGTGTGCTCAGTTGATTGATATCTACACTCAGGGTTTCCAGATGTGTCATATATTTTCTTGCCGTGGCCAGATTGTTAGCCGAGGTGTAGAGAGACACGATATTGTGCGTTTCCTCCTTCACCTTATCGGCCAGCTCCTTGGCGTTTCCGTAATCGGCCTTCTCAAAGGCGCTCTTTGCCTCCATCAGGGTCTCCATGACCTTCTTCACGTCGGCATCGCCCTTCTTCGCCTCGGCTATCATTGCAGCCGCCTGGGTCATAGCCTCGTAGGCTGCCTGGTGATTCTGAATAATATTCTTGGCATTGACAAGAGTCTGGTTGCTTTCCATGAAGGTCGCCTTGTAATCTCCCTTCTCGAAACCGCCTTTCGCGCGTTTCAGCGCATCACGCATTTCATTGATGTCTATGCCGAGCTTTTTCGCCTCAATAACCTCTATTTTCGCATCGCTGAACTCCTTTTCGGCGGTTACCTTCTGCATCTGGATGGTGTTCTTGTATACTCTCTCCGCCAGTTCAAGGGCGGTCTGGAAGTCCCTGCTTTTCATGCTCTCGTAGGACATTTTCATATCCTGGTCCAGGCTTTCCAGCTCACAGTTCATATCTATGGCCGTCTTGACTGCCCTTTCCATCTTGGAAATGGATTCCTTGGATTTTGCAGATTGGGCGGTCTCCATCATGCTCAATGCCTTGTCTGCCAACCCGAAGGATTCGTCATAGGCGTTCTTCTCGAAGGCGGCCTTTGCCTTGCTTATCAAATCCTCGATTTCGGCTTCGTTCACGTTGCTGACCTCCTGCAGAGCCAGATCTGCCGAGGCTATGGTGTTGGAAACGTGAATCTTGATTATATCCTCCGCCCTGTTGATGGACCTGTCGGCCTCCTCCAGTGCAATCTTGAATTCCCCTTCCTTGACCGCTTTAATTGCATTGTGCATGTAATCGTTGGGCTCGTCGAGAATGGCTCCCAGGCTGTCACCCGCAGATATGACCAGCTCGGCGGTTTCTATCCTGTCTGTGATAAATGAATGCAGGGTGTTGTCCAGAATCTTTGTGGCATTATCCCCATACTGGTTTGCGTCGGGGGTATTGTTCTTCTCGAAGGCGGCCATTGCCTTTTTGAAAAGCTCCTGTGCCTCCGTGATGTCCACTCCCATCTCGGTGGCCTCGGTCAGTCTGCCCTCAAAATCATTGAGCTTGTCTTCAATCTGGTCGAACTTGTTGATTATCTCGTCAACCACCTTGTCTCCCTGGTGAGCCATCTGAAGTGCCTCCAGGAAGTCGCTATCCTTCAGAGCCTCCCTGGCCTTATTTAGGAAATCGATGGCCTCGTCCAGATCAGCCCCGTACTTCTTGGCCTTGAGAAACTTGGATCTGGACTGTGATATGGTCTCCAGCACCTTCTGGAACTGGGTATTCTGGATCTCCTCCGAGCTGTCCTTCAGGGCGTTCAGGGCTTCCGCGTAATTACTGTTCTTCAGGGCGTTGCGCGCGCGGTTGAGGATTTCCTGTGCCTTCTCCGTATCCGCCTTGATGGTCTCGGCCTTGTCGATGCCAAGTACCCCGTCTTCTATGTTGAATGATATGGCGATGCTCAAGGTCTTTTCGGCCTCGGACTTGCAGAGACGGGAGGTACTCAGAGCCTTCTCCAGCTCCTTGGCCTCCTGCTCCTCATCTATCTTTCCCAATAACTCCTCGATCCTTGTAACATCGGCATCCAGTTCCTTCGCGCTAATGAGGAATCCCCTGGCCTCGTCGGTCATCTCGTCAATCTGAGCCTGTATGCCGGTGTTCAAACCGGAGATGCACTGCTTCAGGTTTTCCAATGCGGTCTGGTAGTCCTGGGAGTTCATGTATTCCCTTGCGTTCTCCAGCAGGGTCTCGGAAGAGGCAATGTCCTCTCCGCTGTTCCTTGCCAGCACTATCATGGATTGGGCCGATGAGAATTCTTCGGACAGCTGCTCGAGAATAATCTTTTCCAGGTCCTTCCAGCACTCCTTAGACAGAGAAATGGCCTTGTCAAAATCCTTGTCTATGAGAACCTTTTTCGCCTCCTCCAGCAGAGCTACCGATGTTTCGGAGGTCTTACCGGTCTGCTGCACCGTTTCCAGAAGCTTGGCGGCGGAATTGATAATCTCCATGGAATAATCACTGTACTGCTTATCGGCTACCTCTTTGGAACGGGTTGCCAGGCTCAGGGCATTCTTATATTCCTTGTCATCAAAAGCCGCTGTGGCCTGCTGGAAAAGCTCCTTTGCCTCATCAACCTTGACACTGGCCGCCTGGGCGACTTCAAGAGCTTTCTCTGATGCCTGCAACTCCTCTTCCGCAAGCTGGCGGGTCTTGGTAGTCTCCTTGGCCTTTTCTTCGAGTTGCTTTGTAAGCTGCATTGCTTTTAGGTAGCTACTCGGCACTTTTTCCACTCCATAGATTACGCATGAAATACTGCCCACGCTAACACATGCTTATCCTTGGCTAAGATAGCTCTAGCTATTTTCACGTCTGGTTATACTAACATAATAGTTATTATATATAAATATATCCTCTATTTTATAAAACTTGTGGATAACTATATTAATAAACAAATTATTTAAAGTGGTGTGATTTATTTGTTACAAAGTAATGGTGGACATGATGTCGGAGTCAAACAAGGAACATTATGATGTTATCGTTGTGGGAGCTGGCCCTGTCGGGGCCAAGGTTGCCTCACTGATCGCCAAATCAGGCTTCGATGTTTTAATGGTGGAAGAGCATGAGGAGATAGGGAAACCCGTGCAATGCGCCGGCATCGTCAGTTCCAGACTGAGCCAAGTGGCTCCGATAAGCCTTCCGGTGCTGAACAAGGTCCGTGGCGGGATAATTGTGCCGCCAGGCGGGACCTCATTGACATTAAAATCCGAAAGTTACAAGGCATTGGTCATCGACAGGCAAAGGTTTGACCAGGATATGGTCAATCACGCGCTGGACTGTGGTGCGATTCTGACCACTGGCAAGAGATGCACACAGGTATATTCTCGAGAGGGGCAGTCCTTCATCAGGGTGAAAAGCGGAGACGGGCAGGAGCAGGAGCTTAGATCACGGCTGGTCATCGGGGCTGACGGCCCCCATTCTATAATCCGCAAGTTTATGGATGTAGGAGGGCCAAAAGAGATGCTCTTCGGTATGCAGGCCGAGGTTCCGAAAGATATGGTTCCGGACCTGGAGCCTGATGAAATCCGGATTTACTTTGGAAACTCTGTCGCTCCTGGCTTTTTCTCCTGGCTGATTCCCACAGATGAAACGGTCCGAATAGGCCTTTGCACGTCCGGCGGCCAGTATCCTCGAAATTACTTCAATTCCTTCATGGGCAAGCTGGGTATCTCTCTTGAAAAGGAGCATCACATAACCTCCGGCTCTATCCCCCTGGGACTGCTGGATGCAAGCCATGGCGAGAACGCGCTTCTCGTGGGCGATGCCGCGTGTCAGGTTAAACCCCTCACAGGCGGCGGCCTGGTATTTGGCCTGATGTGTGCCAGCCATTGCGCCGAAACCGCCACCCAGTCACTTGAAAAGGAAAGTTATGGCTCTGAATTCCTGAAGCGATATCACGAGACCTGGACTGGCCAGATAGGAAAGGAGATAAAACAGGCCATGCTTCTGCGCAGGATATTCATCGGCCTTGAAGACAGGGAGATGGACCAGATAGTTGACATACTCAGGGATGAAAAAACATTGTCATTTCTTGCCTCTGAGGGAGACATGGATTTTCCTACAATAGCCTCCAAGACGGTGCTTCGCAAGCTTCCTAAACTGATAAAATTTGCCCCACATCTTCTGAAAGCCCTTCTTTAGCCCGGCGTGTTTTGCATCATCGGATTCCATGATGTACATGGAGAAGGCGATAAATCCCACAAAGATGGTCAGCGCTACGAGAAGCAGGTAGGGCCACATGGGAACTGGCTTTACCACTGTGAAGGATGTTTCGGGTATTATTCCATCATATCCCAGTTCGCTCAGGTAGGTTCTGTTTATGCCGCTGCCGTCATTCTCCGAATATGTCAGTTGATACCACTCATCATCTGTAAAATATCCCCTTGAAGCCATGGCATAGGTCTGGTTGCCGTGGTCGAAGACCAGTGAAAAACTCACGAAATACGAACTCTGGGAAAAATAGGAGCCGTGAGGCGTGCCGGTGCTCGTGGATACGGTCAGCTGTATGGTCTCGTTGTCGTTGACCTCCAGTTCTCCTATATGTATCTCATGCTGCGTCGAGCCGGAACCCGAAAACACGGGCGGCTCAGATATGTCTGCCGTTGATTCGGACTCCTCCGTGGTCTTGTAGAGGTATATGGATGCGGTGAGCGTGATATTTTCAAAGGTCTGGTCTTCATCGCTCGGGTTTGTGAGCACCAGCTCCAGTATCCCGCTCTCTCCCGGCTCGAGGATGGGAGTGTTTATGTCATGGATGATCTTGTTGACCACACCCGCATCGGTGATTTCTGCCTGGCAGCTGCCGATATTTATTAAAATTAAAATTATAAAAATCAGTGTTGCCTTTAGTGCAATAGGTCGAGAGCCCCCCCTGCCTTTAGGCTGGGGATGAATCGACCAGCCACTAACAAGAACACCGCCGTAAGCCCATAATCGCTCATTAACTGGCCGTAGATATATGACCTCTGCGTGTTCGGGCTTATGGCAGCCTAAATGTAAACATTCAG
>JAGLSY010000186.1 GCA_023135545.1 Thermoplasmata archaeon
CCGCAGGTCCGGTGTTGTCAATGCCGTTGTCTACGGCGAAGGAGCCAGAGGTTTCGTAGTATGTCGAATCCCCTACCCCTGTCACAAGAACCTTCACCTGGTATGTTGTTCCATCATCGACGGTCGTCGTGTCCCAGTTGTATCCTGTAGCAGTGCCGGTCGGGTCCTCATATAACAGATGCCAGGCCTGACCATTGTTCGGGCTGTAGAAGACTTTGGTGTTAAGTGAGCCCGTAGACGACCATGTTATGGTTTCGGTTCCGGAAAGTGTTTCACCGCCGGTCGGGTAAGTCAATGAAAGATCTGGGTGGTCCCCGCCCAGCAGCCATATCAGGCTCTTGTCCATGACATCCGACCTTATCGGGTCCACAACGGGCGGGTTCCATGTGCCCATCATTTCGTGCGACCAGGCCTCATAGACTATCCTGTAACCAGGATACCCCGTGTGGGCATTTGTTTGGGCCTCATTGGCTCTAATGCCTGCCGCGTTGCCGCCCCCTGCATGGAAGTCATAATCCCAGCAGATGGTTCCGCCGTTGTTGGATATGTCGTCTGGCCAGAACCTGCCGGCACCGAATACATTTTGGTCAAGGGATATGCCGCCTGTGTAAGAGGCGCTTATCGGATCGCCAGCGAGACCTGTCACATTGACCGTGCCGTCGCCGCCGCCTCCGTCCGCGTCGTCCCTTTCAAATATAGCATGAAAATGTTTCTCGAACCAAGCCACATCCGGGTCTGTACCGCTTGTGTTCATGTCCCAGCCGACGTCTTGACCCACAACGAAAAGTTTCGGGTCTGGAGAGAATTCCAGATAATCACCCAGTACAACCCTGTCTTCGGCTCCTATCTGCGGATAACCTTCCTGTACGGTCCAGACGACCATTTTGGCCTGCTCCATGTCTGCCCGAGTTGGTACACCCATCATGGCTATGTCCCATCTGGTATATGTCCAGCCATAGGCATTGAAATTATTCTCCCAGTCCTCGTTGTACGGCGTTCCATCTGAGGCGGTTGTATAGTCATCGTCATCAACATAGAATATCATTGGTCCGGTGCTCGGCCCGATAGTGGAGAATGTGTAATGTGAGCCACCGAAATCGTCCCTGCTGGTCGCGCCCCTCGTGGTTGAAGCTGCCACATCGAAATAATAAAGGGTTTCCATTGTCAGGCCCGTAACTGGGAGGGTGTGAGCGGTGGTATATGTAGAATCACCCTGCACATCTGTCCAGAGGGCGGAGTCAGAACCGGTTCCGAAATACACCGTGCTGTTGGAAGGTATATCTGTGTCCCACTTGACCACAGCTGTGATTCCCATGATGTCCTCTACCCGAACATTTGTTATCACTGGCCCGAAGGTTTGAATCGTTGCAGTGGCAATGGAATTATGGGCAGGGTTTGCATCCGAGTAGGTGGCAGTTACCGTATCTCCATTGTTGACCTGTAGTATCCCGTCGTCCGCAATAACTTCATTGAACTCGGTGTTGATGGAGCCAACGAAGGTGCGGGTGTTCGCTAGTGTCAGGTCGAAGGTCTCACTATCTCCGGAACCACTGCTCGTGAGGGTCACCTGAACCGTGCCAGCCGGATTGTTCGGGTCCTCCACTCTAAGGTTTATCGTATCCTGTACCGTGTATTCAACTCTGTCCATCGAGATGATACCGTATCCCTGATCCATATCTCCGCTGACCACCAGGGCAAAGTCCTGGGGTCCGATGGGAATGTTGCTGGCATTGATGGTTATCGTGTACTCACCGGCCGTCGGTGAGCTGAAATAAACACATTCGATATTATTGAGAACATCATGAGAGCCCCCGGTCTGTGAGTCTCCTCCCGAGAATACATTGCCCTTGTAGGTCGAGCCGCCCGGGGCTTCGACAGTAAGATCAAGGTCATTCACGAGCATTATTGACGCGGCAGGGTCGCCCTTGTAATCAGACCAGACCAATGAAACCCTGAAAGGACTGGCCGCTCCCGTGACATTGAATTTGTATTCTATTGAATCACCTGTGCAAAGCCCTGCTCCTTTTGTGGTTCCCGGCATGTTCATGCCGTAATCGATGTACCTTACGACCTTGGCATCTCCTTGGAAATACAAACTATTTTCCAGATGTACCCTGCCCCAGCCCTCGTCCATGTTGGGCACATCTGCTACGCCGATGTCAACTGCTCCGTTAATCATCGCGGCCTTCACCATGGCGGCGGATGGCGTGAAACCATTGTCAAAGACTTGTGTTCCAGTGGGGTACCACCCGTCCTCGAAATATTGCTGGACCAATATTGCATGACCAGCCAGGCCAGGTGCTGATGCGCTTGTACCTGAGAAGTTATCTGCCCAATAGCTTGTGTCGCTAGCAGTACTTGCGGTTGTGATTCCCCATCCTACTACCACCAGGTCTGGCTTGAGCCTGCCATCCGGAACCGCTGGCCCCCTGCCACTGAAAACCATGATGGATGTTCCAGGTTCATCAGTTGCTCCTACAGCGATGCAGTTCTTGG
>JAGLSY010000187.1 GCA_023135545.1 Thermoplasmata archaeon
TGCCCTTCCTGAATGCCAGGAGCGTGCTCAACGGCATCAGCCCGGATTCCAGCATCAACCTGAACAAGTGGAGGATGGGCAACTCCAACCATTTCGATATCATGCAGGCCCTTTCCCAGACCGGCAACTTCGCCTGGGTTTCCCTGAACATCACGGCAAGGGTTCTGGGGGTCGAGGTCCCGGAGGACCAAACATCGGGTGCCGAGATGGATGGATTTTATAAAGCCGGCAACTGGGAAGAGATAGTCAAGCACAACACCCATGATGTGGAGATGACCGAGGCCATCTATCTCAAGATAAAGGATGTGTTTTAGGTTCATATAGCGCGGCTGACGGGGTATTATCAAAAAAGGAGACCGCCCGTTAATATTAATAGATAGAAAATAATATAGCAAATGAGGGTGAAGATATGAGAAAAATAATCACGGTGTGGTTGTGTTTTATGCTGGTTGTCAGCATGAGTTTTATAGCGATGGATACACATTCATTTACTGAAGATACCGGAGCGCAAAATGATCTTTCTGATGATGATTGGAATACCATCAATGACCTTATTCAGGAAGCCCAATATCATCTTACCAGGCATGACCCCAGTGAGGGGTTTGTGGGTTCCAATTCTAAATGCGGCTTTGGCATGATCTTTAATGAAAACGGAGTTTCTGTTTCCCCCGAAGCAGAGAATAGCTGGTCATGGGATATTGCTCTCTCAGGTTTTGGATACAGCGGCCAGGTATCGCCCATTACTGCAAAGCCTCAATTATCTGTGGATAAAAACCGAGTTGAATGTGAATATTCTCCCCAGCTTACAGAATGGTACATCAATGATGAAAGAGGTATTGAACAGGGATTCACTATTGAAACCCCGCCACAGCCAAGAATTAATGCGCCTCTCGTGATCGAGATGGCTCTCGAAACAACACTCAAGCCAAAAATGATCGACAATGGAGAAGCAATCGCATTCCATGACAATTTAGGAGAACATATCCTGACCTATAAGGGCCTTAAAGTCATCGATGCATTAGGCCAAGATGTTTCTGCCTGGCTCTCTCTGTCACATACTTCAGTAATATCAATTTTCATAGATGATACTTCAACAGTATATCCCCTAATAATCGACCCGCTAATTACCACTGAAGTCAAGAAGCTCACAGCCCTAGATGGCGTAGCAGAAGACCGTTTCGGCGGATCCGTTTCTGTTTTTGGTGATGTTATCGTTGTCGGAGCATACTTTGATGATGTTGGCGCCAATATAAATCAGGGTTCGGCGTATGTTTTTGAGCGTAACACTGGGGGTTCAGACGTGTGGGGAGAGGTAACAAAGCTCACAGCCCTGGACGGCGCAGCAGGTGACCTTTTCGGCGGATCTATTTCTATTTTTAGTGATACTATCGTGGTCGGAGCAAGAAGGGATGACGTCGGCGCAAATCTCAAACAGGGTTCGGCATATGTTTTTGAGCGTAACACTGGGGGTCCTGATATGTGGGGAGAGGTAACAAAGCTCACAGCCCTGGACGGCGCAGCAGGTGACCTTTTCGGCGGATTTGTTTCTGTTTTTGGTGATGTTATCGTTGTCGGAGCATATGAGGATGATGTTGGCGTGAACAATGCTCAGGGTTCGGCGTATGTTTTTGAGCGTAACACTGGAGGTGCAGACAACTGGGGCCAGGTAACAAAACTCACAGCCCTGGACGGCGCAGCAAATGACTATTTTGGGCGTGCCTCTGTTTTTGGTGATATAATTGTCATCGGAGCATACTGTGATGATGTTGACGCTAATATAAATCAGGGTTCGGCGTATGTTTTTGAGCGTAACACTGGGGGTCCTGACATGTGGGGAGAGGTAACCAAGCTTGTTGCCCTGGACGGCGTAGCAGAAGACCGTTTCGGCGGATCTATTTCTATTTTCAGTGATATTATCGTGGTCGGAGCAAGTGGGGATGATGTCGGCGCAAATCTCGAACAGGGTTCGGCATATGTTTTTGAGCGTAACACTGGAGGTGCAGATAACTGGGGCCAGGTAACAAAGCTCACAGCCCTGGACGGCGCAACAATGGCCTATTTCGGCGGATCTATTTCTATTTTCAGTGATACTATCGTGGTCGGAGCATACGCTGATGATATTGGCGGAAACTTATCTCAGGGCTCGGCCTATGTTTTTGAGCGTAACACTGGAGGTGCAGACAACTGGGGAGAGACAATCAAGCTTAGAGCCAGCGACGGCGCAGCATGGGACCGTTTCGGCGGATTTGTTTCTGTTTTTGGTGATGTTATAGTTGTCGGAGCATATGGGGATGATGTTGGCGCAAACGTAGATCAGGGCTCTGCATACACTTTTGTCAGAAACGGCGATGCCTGGGTGGAAATATCACATCCTGTAGCTAGCGACGGCGCGGTAGATGATTACTTCGGCATTTCAGTTTCCATCAGCGGTGACACCGTGGTTGTCGGAGCACATTGTGATGATGTCGGCGCAAACTCTAATCAGGGCTCTGTGTACATGTTCGAGCGCAACACTGGGGGCGCTGATAACTGGGGGCAGGTAACAAAGCTCACAGCCAGCGATGGTGCGGTAGGCGATTACTTCGGCATTTCAGTTTGCATCAGTGGCGACACCGTTGTTGTCGGAGCATATATGGATAATATCGGCGCAAACGATAGTCAGGGCTCTGTGTACGTGTTCGAGCGCAATATTGGTGGTGCTGATAACTGGGACGCGGTCACCAAGCTCACGGCCAGCGACGGTGCGGCAGGTGACTGGTTCGGCATTTCAGTTTGCATCAGTGGCGACACTGTTGTTGTCGGAGCATATATGGATGATGTCGGTGTAAACTCTGAGGGCTCTGCGTACGTGTTCGAGCGCAACACTGGTGGTGCTGATAACTGGGGGCAGGTAACAAAGCTCACGGCCAGCGACGGCGTGGGAATGGATTACTTCGGCAGGTCAGTTTCCATCAGTGGCGACACCGTTGTAGTCGGAGCTGATAGTGATGGTGTCGGCGCAAACGCGGATCAGGGCTCCGCGTATGTGTTCGAGCGCAACACTGGTGGTGCTGATAACTGGGGGCAGGTAACAAAGCTCACGGCCAGCGACGGCGGGGCAAGTGACAGATTCGGCATTTCAGTTTCCATCAGCGACGACACCGTCGTTGTCGGAGCTGGTAATGATGATGTCGGTGCAAACTCTAATCAGGGCTCTGCGTACGTGTTCGAGCGCAACACTGGTGGCGCTGATAACTGGGGGCAGGTAACAAAGCTCACGGCCAGCGACGGCGCGGTAGATGATTACTTCGGCATTTCAGTTTGCATCAGCGGCGACACCGTCGTTGTCGGAGCTAGTAGTGATGTTGTCGGTGCAAACTCTAATCAGGGTTCAGCGTATGTGTTTAAACTAACAATTGGATTTGTGATACCATTGGATGAAGGCTGGAACCTAATATCCATGCCACTAACCCAAACAGCCACTTCAATTGACAAGGTTCTATACTCTATTAACGGTAAGTGGGATTACATCCTAATTTACAATTCAATGGATTCTGACCACTGGAAAACAAATGCCACATTCAAGCCAGACCAGCTAAACGATTTGGAAACATTGAATCATGAAATTGGATTGTGGATAAACATAACAGAGTCAAATGTAAATCTAAGCATTTATGGAGATGTGCCAACCTCAACGATTATTCCTCTTTATGCTGGCTGGAATTTGGTTGGATATCCAACACTGAATGATTCTACACCGATCTGGTCTGCATTCTGGGGAACTGGGGCAGATAGAGTTCAGATATTTGATCCAGCAGAACCATACTTGATTAAAGAAATTGACCCAAGCTATGTCATGCAACCAGGTGAAGGCTACTGGGTTCATGTTCCTGCTGATACCGTTTGGGTAGTTGATTGGTGAGTGAATCTCTTTTTTCCATAATACTCGAACCTATCCAAACTTTTATCATATACTCCAGCATGCCTGGGCAATATGCCAATAGAGTACCGCCATCCCATAGAGGCCGATATCGAGGCCATTACCGACGTGGTAAACCGCTCGTCCAGGGAACTTCCGCTGCACAGGGACCAGTTGGTCGAAGAGATGAGAATCTGGACCTTCGGGGAGAAGGATTATGACACCGAAGGCTATCTGCTGGCCATTGTCGATGGCGAGGTTGTAGGCTACGGCGGGGCCAAGATTGACAAGTTCAGGCAGGAATTCATGAAGGACGCTCACATTGGAGTTTATGTAGTGCCGGAACATCGTGGAAAGGGCATTGAACAGCATTTTATGAGCCATGCCATTGATTTTCTCAGGAAGGGCGGAGTCAAATTCGCGAAGCGCTGGACCATGGGAACCGAGGGCTGGCGCAATGACCTGAGCGTGGAATTTGGAATGAAAGACATTCGCCATGCTTACACAATGGTGTATGACAAGGATGAGAGGCCGCCGGAGGTTGCGATTCCAGATGGCATCGAATTACATTATGTCATGCTCAAGGAGGCCAGTGACGAGGATGTGGCAGATTTTGTCGAGGCCTTCAACGATACCTTTGCCGATCATTTCAATTTTTCGCCGGTGCCGCTGGAGAGGTTCATCAAGTACCGGGACACCGAAGAGGAGATCAGCGTATTGACCTATGCCAGGAAGGACGGTAAGACCATCGGAGTGTGCATGTGCGAGGAGCCCACCATCTACAACGAGCAGAACGGGACCAAGGACGGCTGGGCCAACATTCTGGGTGTCAGCAAGGAGTTCCGCAGCAAAGGCCTGGGAAGGGCGCTACTGGCCGATGGAATGAAATGGATATGGGACAGGGGATTGCACACCATCTACCTGGGCATGGACGCCGAAAATTCCAAGGCACTGGACCTCTACACATCGCTTGGCTTCAGGGTGAATACAGAGGGAATCACCTACCAATTGGAACTTGAATAGAGAAATTGTTTTATCGGCCTTTACGATACACCACCTGATAACATGACCCTCAAGATAGGCATAATCGGCGGCAGCGGAATCACGGATGCCGGATTTTTTACAGAGAAGGACAGAATAGAACTGGACACCCCATACGGCAAGCCGTCCGGCCCCTTTATCGTTGGCGAGTACCAGGGAGTTGAAATATTCTTTATTCCCAGGCACGGCATCGGCCATACGATACCACCACACAAGATAAACTACAGGGCAAATATCTGGGGCATGAAGCAGCTGGGTATCCGCACTCTGCTCTGCCCGTCGGCCGTTGGCTCCCTCAAGGAGGAATATCGCCCTGCCGAGATATGCATAACCGACCAGTTCATTGACTTCACCAGGGGGCGTCAGCTCACCTTTTTCGACGGTCCCAAGGTTATGCACCTTTCAATAGCCGACCCCATGTGCGAGTGCCTGAGAAAACTTCT
>JAGLSY010000188.1 GCA_023135545.1 Thermoplasmata archaeon
CAATCACCAATATAACTATTCCGACCGTTGCGACCAATTTGTTCACCCAGCCGAAGACCTCCCAGGCATCGTATCCTGACGGGAATGGTATCTTCAAAAGGTCATGCAGCCACGAGCCGAAGGCTATTCCAGGCCCTCCGACCAGGACCAGAATGACACCCAATATGAACATCCTCTGGTTGACCTTCTTTTTCTTTTCGGCATCTGGATCAGTCTCGAAGGCATCGGGGGAAAAGGGCTCGCCGCATTCCGGGCACTCGATTGCATCAATGGATAAATCGGCACCGCACATAGGGCATAATGATTGGTCATCATCGGTTTCTATCTTTTCTGTCAAAATAGCATTCTCTTCCTCGGATGAAATACCTACCACCAAAACTCTATATCTATTACTATTTTATATTACTTTCTGATGATAGAGGTATAGTATTTTATTAATGTATGAAATATTGATTAATGTTTGAAGGCTCGATAATTTTATGATTTCGTCTGATTACAGGACTCAGAGGGCCGCAGAAAAACTTAAACAGGGAAGGGCGATACAGCCCTGTTCAATCATAAACTTGAAGGTGTACCAATGGTAGAGTTACATGACCAGACATTTAGGGATGCGCATCAATCGATTTTGGCAACGAGGATGAGAACTGAAGACATGCTTCCGATAGCAGAGAAGATGGATGAGATAGGATTCTGGTCCATGGAAGTATGGGGCGGAGCGACATTTGACGTTCCGATAAGATTCCTGAACGAGGACCCCTGGGAGAGACTGAGGAAATTGAAAAAAGCCATGCCCAACACGAAACTCCAGATGCTAGAGAGGGCCATGAATATTGTGGCTTACTGGAACTTCCCGGATGAAATTGTTAAGAAATTCATTCATCTGGCCAAGAAGAACGGCTGTGACTATTTCCGGATATTCGATGCACTCAACGACCTGAGAAACATGGAAACGCCGATAAAGGCCGTTATCGAAGAGGGCGCACATGCCCAGGGTTGCGTGAGTTACACGATCAGCCCGGTTCACACTATCGAGAGGTATGTGGATGACCTTCTTACACTTGAAAAATGGGGCTGCCAGTCAGTTTGTATCAAAGATATGGCAGGCATGATATCCCCGAGGTACGCGGACGGGATCATCAGAGGCTACAAGGAGGCCGGCGGAAAGGTTCCTATTGACCTTCACAGTCATTATACCAGCGGCATGACCGGCATGTCCTTCTGGGCTGCCTGCGAGGCGGGAGTTGACATATTGGATACCTCCATGTCCCCGATATCCGGAGGAACCGGAGGAGTTCCCACGGAGAGTGTCGTTGCGGCGCTGCAGGGCACGAAATATGATACTGGCTATGACTTGCACAAGCTTATCGAGATCAGAAAATACTTCATTGAAATCTGGCACAAGTACAGGCATCTCATACGTCAGGAGGCGATGAAGGTCGACCCGTCAGTCATGGTGCATCAGATACCCGGCGGAATGCTATCCAACCTGGTCAGCCAACTGGAAATGCAAGGTGCATCTGATAAGTTCTATGAAGTTCTTGACGAAACCGCCCGTGTCCGCGAGGAAATGGGCTATCCACCGCTTGTAACACCGACGAGCCAGGTTGTTGGCGTCCAGTCAGTCATGAATGTTTTGTTTGGAAGATACAAGAAGATTCCAAAGGAAACAATTGATTATTGTAAGGGGATGTACGGAAAATCCCCGGGCCCGATAAAGCCGGAGATCATGGAAAAGGTTCTCGGCCCCAACTGGAAGGACGAGGTCATAACCTGCAGACCGGCAGACCTTGTGGAAAAGAACATGTGGGATGTCAGGAAGAAGGAACTGGCAGAAAAGGCTCCCGGCATCGACATGACAGACGAGAACATCATGACATACACCCTGTTCCCCGAGGTAGGACTGAAGTTCCTGACTGGAGAGGCGGTGCCGGAGTTCACATCAGACCAATTACCGCTCAACAAGGACCATCCGATGACCAGGGCGATGGTAAAATCCTTCTTACCCGAACTGCCGGACATTTATATCGAGACCGAACCGCCGGAAGCCAGGCAGGTTGCGGGACCCGCGCCCATTCCGACCGAGTTCAATGTTGAAGTCGATGGAGATTTTTTCGAGGTGAAGGTCGAGCCGACCGGCGGCTTCATCACCGCGGCCGCCGGAGCCGGGGACGTACCCTGCGCAACCGGAGGACCCGACCCCAACGCACCTGGGATGCAGAAAACCGGCTGCCAGGGAAATCTCTGGAAGTTGAAGGTCGAGGTGGGCGACAAGGTCAAGAAGGGCGATGTCGTGGCCATTCTGGAAGTTATGAAGATGGAGAGCAACATCGAATCTGACTTCGATGGCGAGGTCAAGGAGATATTCGTCAACGAGGGAGACATGGTCCAGTCCGGCGATGTCATGATGAAGATAGAGTGAGGGGATCAGATGCTCAGCAAAGTGTTAATTGCGAACCGGGGCGAGATAGCGATAAGGATAATGAGGGCCTGCAAGGAACTCGGAATTCCAACCGTGGCAGTTTATTCAGATGCAGACAAAACAGCCCTTTTTGTTAGATATGCTGACGAGAAGGTTCACATAGGACCAGCACCGTCCGCACAGTCTTATCTAGTAAAGGAAAAAATAATTGATGCCGCGCTCCAGACCGGAACCGACGGAATTCACCCTGGCTACGGTTTCATGGCCGAGAATTCGGAATTCGCCACCATGTGCGCCAAGAACAATATCGAATTCATCGGACCGCCAGTACCAGCCATGGAGCTCATGTGCTCCAAGATAGATTCCAAGAAAAGTATGAT
>JAGLSY010000189.1 GCA_023135545.1 Thermoplasmata archaeon
ATCGGAATCGTCAAGGTGGAGAGTGCCGACAAGATGGGAGAGGAACTGGAGAAGGTCAGAAGGCTGGCCAAGAGCTCCTTCGGCGACGATGCGGTCTTCATTGAAAAATACATTCACGAGCCCCATCATGTCGAGTTCCAGGTCATCGGTGACAAGCACGGCCACCTGATTCATGTTTATGACAGGGAATGCTCTGTCCAGCGCAGAAATCAAAAACTTATCGAGGAAACCCCTTGCCAGGCAATCACCGAGGAGATAAGGCAGGAGATGGGAGCGCAGGCCGTTTTGGCTGCAAAGACCGCCGGCTATTATAACGCAGGCACTTGCGAGTTCATGTACAAGGACGGAAAATACTACTTCCTGGAGATGAATACCAGGCTGCAGGTCGAGCACCCCATAACAGAGCTAATTACAGGGGTTGACCTGGCCAGGGAGCAGTTGCGTGTGGCATCCGGCCTGGAACTGGAATATTCACAGGAAGACATCAAGCCCAAGGGCCATTCCATTGAGTGCCGCATCAACGCCGAGGACCCCATGAACAACTTCATGCCCTCACCTGGCAAGATAAGCAGGTATGCCGAGCCATCAGGGCCGGGTGTCAGGGTGGATTCCGGGGTTTATCAGGGCTTCGAATTCCCGCCGTATTATGATTCCATGGCCGCCAAGCTGATAGTCTGGGCCGAGGACCGACCGCGAGCAATCGAGAGGATGAAACGCGCACTCTGGGAATTCCAGATAGGCGGAATGAAGACGAATATTCCATTCCACGAGGTCGTCATGAACGACCCGGTTTTCAAAGCGGGCATCTATAACACCAGTTACATTCCGAACAACAACATAATGGAGCGGGTTGTCCAGTACATTGAAGAAAAGAGGGCCCAGGGCGGGAACAAGAAGACAGCCGCGGCAATGGCGGCGGTCCAGACTGTGATTGCGGCATCCCAGGGATAATAAATTATAATACACTTGCCAGCCTGCGTGGGTCCCAGTATTTGTTAGCATGGGTTTCAGTATTACACTACGTGGTGGGGGGCTGGAAGGTGGGTAAAGCATTCTACTAGCAAGACACATCTATGTAGAACCCAGCAGATATAATCAACATGCCCCGTCTGATTGCCTCGATAGTACCAAGGAGGGCGGGGTTATGTTATTGATGTATCAGTGAGTGACAACGATGTGCCAGTAGAAGAATTACACCTTGCATAAACGTGCAAGGTGCTTAAATTAAGCCCCGTCCAAAGGGCGGGGTCCTTATCCACACCCAGGATAACAAACCCAATCTCGCCTTCTTAACATTTATATATTTCGGACTCCATATCCACTTATAGGTGAAATTATGACAAAGACGGTATTTATGAAGAAGGGGGAGTCCCAGAAGGATGAGAAGAGAACCGGGGTGCTTTACAGGAATGTCCTGATGGTGGAGAAGATGGAGGCGACGGTTACCCACATCCTCCCACAATGCAAGACCCAGGGATTTTCCCACAAGGGAAAGGAAATAAAATTCATGGTAAAAGGAGAACTGGATTACCATGTCGGGGATGATATGTTCCTGTTTCAGGAAGGCGATATGCTATTCCACCACTCGGAGGACAAGCACTGGGCTTTGAACAAAGGAACCGGAGAGGCAATATTCATCACGGTTTCCACTCCGGGCACGTTCAACATATTCAATGAGCCGAAGAAAAAGTAGGCGCTCCCATGACAGAGCTCGGATGGAAAATTTTCCGTATGGACGAGGTTGATTCCACCAACAGCTTTGCAAAGGAACTGATCACCCAGAGTGTGGAAGAAGGCTGCCTGGTAATTTCTGATATCCAGACCGGCGGAAAGGGCCGCATGGACAGGAAATGGGAGTCGCCGAAAGGTGGGCTCTGGCTCTCTATTATTCTCAAGCCGAAAGGAGAGCTTGTCGGGGACAGGCTGGGCATCATTCCTTTGATGTCTGGATGCGCGGCGGCCAGGGCTATCGAAGCGATATCCGGCTTGACAACCAGGGTCAAATGGCCCAACGATGTTATCATCAATGAAAACAAGATATCAGGTATCCTCAGCGAGTCTATAGTCCACAACAGGGAAAGATGGGTTATCGTCGGCATAGGTATCAACGTGAATAATGAGGTCCAGGATGGATATGAATTCAATCGGTCACCCACATCCATAATTGAGGAAACCGGGAACAATACAGACCTCAGAACTCTTGAGGTCCAGCTTATTTGCGAGATGGAGAGGTTCTACAACATGGCCCAAAGCGGAAAGGCCAAAGGGGTGCTGGACGAGTGGAGGCAGATGGCAGATACCCTTGGCAGGAATGTCATCATAAACAGGATAGGTGACGAGATAATTGGCAAGGCAGTTGATATTGATGAGAACGGAGCCCTCGTTCTGGAACTGGAGGACGGGAGCCTGGAAGTTATTATGGCCGGGGACTGCCAGCATCTGGAATGAAAGATGAGATGGGAGTAAGGGTCCCAGTATTTGCCAGTGTGGGTCCCAATAATGCCCTTTGTGGTGGGGGTGGAAGGAGGGTATAGATGCACCAGCTGCGGAGGCTTCACCGCACTAACTTATTAAACTATTCGCTACCAGTCGATATCCCACTGCACAACCACTGGCGTGTAAACCCAGTACGCATTTCCACCTGTCATTGTAACCGAGGCCAGAGGCAATTCCTCAATCAGATAGGGGGTGGCCGCAACATTGTAAACCGCGATCTTGGTCACCTGAATCGGAAGGGTCGCATCGGCCTGACTGGGTGTGTCGGATGGGTAGCCAACCAGATTCCATCCAGCCTTCAGGATTATGCTGGTGGTAGCCGGCTGGAATCCCAAGCCAGTGCTCAACACCTGGTCCCCGTTGTTGGCCGTGATATGGAGCCAGAAGCCCATGGTGTTGTCCGCGAAAGTCAGATCCTGTATTCCGGGGTAGTTCTTGTCGTAGGATTTCCAGTTGTCGAATGTATCATTGCAATCATACCATCTGATAATGTCCCAGGTGGTGTTCGCATCGCCGTGGGCGGCATCGTCGAAGATAGTGGTCGGGCTGCCGGAACTGGTTATCGGATATGACACGAAAACCCAGGTGTCTGCAGATACGCCAGTCAGGTCAATGTCATAGGTAATTCCCCCGCCTATGGGTGTCAGGGATACACCGACGGAGGATGGAGTGGATTGATGGTCGTAGTCAAACGTAAATATCGGTGGTGTCAATGAGTAGTTGACCTTGACATTGTCTAAGTTGATTGATCTCATGCCCTCGCCTCTTGCCAGATCCGTATCTCTGAGAGCCATTTTCAGGTAGTAGGTTCCATCTCCAACTATTCCGCTTACATCTATGGGGCCAACCCCTATCCACGGAGCCGGGGATGTTATCTGTTCTGACCATACTTCAGAACCTATGGTTGGTGGGCCTGATGCAGTCTCAATAAAGGCATAAGCGATCAGATTACGGTCCCCGTTTCCAATGGCAAAGATCTCCCAATCAAAGGAAAGGTCTGCCACGACCGGCGCAAACCCTGTGGTGAATGCCTGCTCCCAATAACCGGAATAGGTCAGTTCTGCACTGCCGCCAGTTGTTGGTGCAGTGAGACTGATATTGACATAATCCGGAACCCAGGTGCCTGTCGCATCCCCTCCGCCGGTATCTTCCCAGCCATTGTAAGTCCAGCCATTGGCATTCCCTGTGAAATCCGGGTTAACGGTTTCGCCAAACTGCCCGGCCCCACCGCCGCTCGTGATATCAAGCCACACTTCAACATAGAATCTATCACCGGCAGGCAGTGTCACACCAGACACATCATATTGCCAGCTGAATTCATGGCTGGAAGTGTAAAGGTTGATGTCCTCATCGTCGTTGCCGGTCTGGAATAAGAGGAAGTTGTCGCTGTGCCTGTACACCCTCGCGTAAAGGTAGCCGTTTGCCAGGTCGTTGCTTGTCTGGCCCCAGATATTGAAGTTCCAGGTTCCGGTCATGTCCTGGGGTGATGCATAGACCTGGGAAACCCAATGGTCATCTACGTCTCCGATACGGTACTGGCTCGCCGCCGCAAGCTGCGGACTGGCAGATATCTGGATGCCGGTCTCGAAGGGGTCGCTGTTCAGGTTGCGATAGCCGGCAAACGGAGACTGGACCTGGAAGAAAAGCAGAACAATGGGAGTGTCATTGGCAATAACCATATTCCATTCCTCCTGGCCGAGAACGTCGGCCGCTCTAACCAGGTAATAATAGGTCTGGCCAACCGTGAGCCCCGCGTCATTGTAGGAAAGGGCAGTGCCGGTCCAGATGGGTGAAGAGGCATTGACATCGGCCTCGTTGGGCTCGTGATCGAATCTGTAAAGGCTGTAAGTTATGGGTGCGTTGGGGTCGTTAGCAGCCGCCCAGGAGATATCCAAACTATCGCCGGTTCCCGGGTTCACCACAGCATCAACACCGGCAAAATCCGGCAAGTGGCTATTCGGGTCTATGTCAAATATCACATCCAGCAGGTCATTGGCAGGATTGCCGTCTGCGGGATAGCTGGTCACCATCTCCACCCTGTATGTACCATCTATATCGAAATCATACTGCCACTGAAGCGCCTCGGAATTCTGGGGGTCCAGCGGCCCTGATGTCGGCAGTGAAGCGGGACCGAAAACTATGGTCTCGCCGGGTATGAAGGCATCGACGCTCACATCGTCGAGCCAGAAACCGGCTTCACCCACACCGCCATCCGATGTGAACCGGAATCTTAAATTGAACTCTGTTGAGCCAGTAAAGTTGGATAAGTCGTGAATACTCTCGATCCATGCAATTTGCGTTCCTGTGTATCTAGCAATGAATTCCCAGGTCTGGCCCCCGTCAGCAGAGCCTTCCACCATGCAGAAATCATAAGTATTTTCAACATCAAAAGATGACCAGTAGGTTAAGGTTGCAGTGCTGGCATTCCTGAGGTCTATCGTATCGGTCAACTCCAGAAATTGTGTCACATAATCATCGTAGATACCGCCGCCTGCCGGCCCGCACCACATGCTATTGGAAGGCGAATTGCTGCGAGTATTCACGATATGCCAGTAATCATCGGTAACGCCACCGTCCCAGTCTGTTTCAATCCATTTTGCCATGCCGGATTCCATGTCATCAGAGAAAAGATTGTAATTTGTGCCGCCTCCGAACCTGGTGATTGTGCAGCTAGTATCGAAAGATGGCACCTGGAATTCTCCGTAATTCTTCACTGTTCCATCTATCCTGTACTCGCCCAGCGGGTAAGTGCCCTGCTCGAGGAAAGGGGCTATGGAATCGACACCGACGTCATCGGAATAAGGCACGATGACGGTAACCTGGCATGAGTCGGTGCAGGTTGAATTTGAATCAGATGAAACATTTACCCAGATAGTGTACTCGCCCGGTGTTTCGGCTCCCGGAACGGTTATGCTCAGTGTTGGCTGGGCGGTCTGGTTCCTCAATATATTGTGGTTTGCAGGAAGGGCCGAAATGCTCCAGCCGGGTATTGTGCTGGTTGCAACCGTAAAATCATCATCGCGCTGGCCGTTGTTCAGAACATCGATGCCAGTAGCATCACTTGTTCCTTGGTCGATGACCAGGGTTTCATCAATGGTCGAGATCTCCACGTGGTCCATAACCTGGAAGGGATTATCGGCTATCTGGCACAGATAAATTGCGGCCGGCAGATTGTCCTCACAGGCCGGAATTACCTTGGACTCATGAGGATGGAATGGGTCATAAGGGTCACTTACCCAAGGATCACCATCATACCAATCCTGCAGATTCGGATAGCCTTCGATACAATAGGCATATATGCCTAATTCACCATACAGCCAGTCATCATCCGAACCTGCGGTAGGATAAAGACCACTTGATTTCTGAGGCACATAGCCGGGATAGGCACTTCCGGCCTTATTTGTCATCCGGGCAGACATCTCATCTGCCACAGCGGCCATAACATCATGGTCCGGAGCATTGTCAAATGTCCATCCCCATGGGTAAAGAATAAGCTGGCTATATGTGTGCCATGATATCGCAAAGACAAAATCATGCTGTCTGGCAAAGTCACGGACCGCCTGACTCTCCGGCTCCGAGAAACCGCTGGGACCGCCATATGTGTAGGAGGTCGGGTCGGAGCTGGCCCCGGACGACCCCCACATGTAGCCGTAGTTCCTGTTGAGGTCCACGCCGTCATAATCCATGTCAAATCCGCCCCCGTTGTTGTCTCTGGCATTCTTCCTCCAGCCCCAATTACCTGGAACTGCATGGACCGCTGGGTCATCACCGGCGCTGTCATGAATTCGGCCGTCCGGATTCATGCATGGAATTACCCAGACCTGCCTGTTGTCCACTATATCGGTTATTGTCGAGTTGGTGGAGTAATTATCGGTAAGGCATCGTATCACAAAAAGCGCAATTTCAATAGTGAGCCATTCCCTGGCATGATGATTGGAGTTGATATATACCTCCGGTTCATCCGGCTCTTCAATTTCAGGATTATCCGAAATTTTAACAGCCCATATGTCCCTGTTCTCCCAGGTCTTGCCGATGCTTATTATTTTTACAATATCCGGGTGGTCTATGACAGTCTGGTTGAGCTCGGCCAGCATTTCTTCCCATGTATGATAGACTGTAGTGCCAGTTGTTTCTGGCAGTGGTATGGCCTCCGGCTCGGGATCATACTGCTGTACACCGCCGACAAAAGTAAACGACGATGTCAAGAATAATATCGAAATGCCCAGCACAATCATGGAATTGAGGTTTTTGTTCATTTTAACGCTTCCAGTATTAACTATAGTAATTG
>JAGLSY010000019.1 GCA_023135545.1 Thermoplasmata archaeon
CCAGTCCATCAAAGGGGTGGCAGGAAAGGAATCCATTGACCTGCTTTTTTATCTGGCCGATATTTCGCACCAGACCGGAGACTGGACCAACGGCCTCATGTACCTGAGCACCGTGATCAAACTCAGCGAGGAAGGTATGGACCACGAAATAAAATGCAAGGCCATAACCAAGACAGGGGACCTTTATTCCAAGATGGGAAAATGGGACAGGGCACTGAAAAGCTACTACATGGCCGAGAAACTGGTCAATAAATTCAACAACCCCACTATCATGGGCCACGTCAATGTGGGAAAGAGCGTGGTCTTCTGGAGAATGGGCAGGACCGGCGAGGCCCTCAACTTTGCGGAGATGGCCATAAACATCGGGAGCGAGACCGGAAATCAAGAGATTATCGGCAACGGGTTGGCTGTTATCTCAAGCATCAATTTTGACATGGGCAGGTACGATAAGGCCATCGAGACCGGGCTGGAGGCAATCGAAGCTTTCAGGCAAATCGGGGACAAGATTCAGATAGCCAGAGTTCTCAACAATGTGGGCGAGGTCTACAAGTACATGGAGGAATATGACAAGGCCATCGAACTTTTCAACCAGGGACTGGAGGAAATAGGCACCGATGGCAACAAACGCTCCCTGGGCTACCTTCTCACCAACCTGGCCGAATGCTATGTCAGGCTGGGAAACACCAACGATGCCATGAAGGCCATCCAGGATGCGACTGTCAACCTTGAGAAATCCGAGGACAAGTATGCGAGGGCCTATCTCTGGGTTATCAAGGGGATGATAGATGCCTGCCTGGGTCTGTATGATGAGGCATTGAAAAAATACGAGAAGGCCGAGAAGACCATTACCTACCTGGGCATACCATATGATACCGGCAAGGTCTTCCTGGAGCATTCGCGGGTGCTTGTCAAGATGGGTCAGAAGGAGGAGGGCATAAAGATGCTTAAATCAGCCGTTGAGTCTCTGAAAGAGGCCGGCTCGGAAACCCTGCTGGACATTGCCGAGAAGGAACTTATTGAGCTGATCAAGGATTGATGCCGGCACCTATCGGCTTCCTGATTCTTTTAATTTTTTTAGATTCTTCTCATATAGTTCCTGAGATATTTTTCCTTCTTCCAGTGCCTGTTCAAGTCTGGTCACCTGCTCGTTTTCCACAGGCTGTTCTCCGTCCGGTATTTCCCCGACATCTGGCTCAGGGGCTGAATCCGGCTCGGAGGCTGCATCAGCCTCCGATGATATTCCTGCATCCTCACCTCCGGTCTGCCCGTCCTCTTGCCCGGGGGAAAGGTCCGTCTCCTCCGTGATTTCAGCATCTTCGGAAAAATCGGATTCCATAGTATCTTTTTCCTCTGCGATATCGCCTTCTCCCGAAAGGTCTGGCTCGTCCGGAATGTCATCTTCTCCAGAATATATTGTATCATTCTCATCACCGGTGACGTCCGCCTCAGATTCTACATCCACGATTTCCTCGGTTTCAGCTGGTTCTGTGTCCTCGTCAATTCCATGGGCTGGCTTCTCTTCGATTGTTGTCTCCTCCTCAAGTGGTTCCTCATCATGGGATTCCCCATCCGGGATCTTATCATCCTGTATTTCTTCCCCATCCGCCTCGTCCAGGTCCTCGATTTCCGGAATATCCGCCGACGGCCTGACTTTCATGTAAAGGAAGAATGCCAGCAGGCCGAGAAGGACAATGATGACTATCTGGGCCGCGATAAGGTTGATTGCCGCGGAATTGTCGGCGTCCGGCCCCATGTCCACGGAATGCCTGATCTCGGCCGTGTTTCCGCAGCCGTCCTCCGCCTCGATGACCAGAGTGTTCCTGCCGTAGCTGAGCATCACCGTGCCGTTGAAGGAGCCATTGTCCAGAACCGTGAGCATCTTGCCGTTCACCCGCATAATCACACCCGGCTCCGTCTGTCCAGTGAAGGAGTAAATCCTTTCGGTCGAGGTTTCCGGTAACTGGTCAAGTTCCAGAACGGGGGGCATTGAATCCCTGAAGATATTGAGCCAGTCCTCGCAGGTATTGCCTGCCAGGTCAGTGAATTCCATGTGGAAGGTATTGCTCCCCTCCTCCAGTATTGCCGGGTGGTAGAAGCTGCCGTCGCTGTTGACCTCAATGGCCTGGCCATTTATCAGAAGAAGTCCTCTTTCATCCAGTTTTCCGATTATAGTCGTGGCCGCATTTCTGGTGCTGGAGCCCTCGACCGACCACACCCTCTCGAATTCCGGGGCCCGGGTGTCAAGAATGACCGACAGGGTATGTCTGGCCTCGTTTCCGGCAGAATCGGTGGCATTTACCACGATGTCATTCACCCCTTCCATGAGCTGGATGTCGGCCGTGAAGAAACCGGTCCCATCCTCCTTCACCTGGGCTGGAGAGGCTCCGGCCAGCACTCCGATTTCCGCATCGAAGTCCGTGGCTCCGGCCAGCTCCATGCTGTTGGTATTCGTATACACCGTACCCGAAAGGCCGCCCAGGGAAAGGGCTGGATTCTTGGTGTCCACGGTGAAGCCCCACACCAGCTCGCGGACGTTGCCGGCGAGATCCATAGCCCTGATGCTTACAACGTGGCCGCCGTCCTCGAAAGCCACGGTCGGGGTGTATATGATCACCATACCCCAGTAGCCGTAAATCCCCTCCGAGTTCTTGATGTATGGGGTCGATATGCTTGCCCTCGGCGTGACATCTATTCCGTCTATCCTTAACTCGACGCTGAAGCTGTCCAGCTCTCCACGCTCCTCGTCCGAGAATATACATGTGATGGGAGCCAGCGGGTTGGTGGTCTCGGAATTGTTGGCCGGATATGAGTAGGTTATAGGAGGGGCCTGGCGGTCGAGAATTATGTCGATGGGAAGGGGCAGAAGTTCTCTGGAGTAAGGTGTGCCGAAGGTGAATATGCCGCTGTAGGAATCATCCTCGGCGGTCCTCTCCGGGAAATTCCATTGGATGTTGAAGGTGTTTACAGAAAAGCCGGGAAGGCTATGGCTGTGATGCACTATGCTTTCCGAGGAATTGAAATCCTCAAGATTGCTTGTCAGCTCGTATCCCTTGGCTCCCTCCTTGACCATCTTGACCATGAGGTCGAAGTGGCCCGGGCTTCCCTTGACATCATATCCCACAACCTTGACGATCCAGGTTCCCGGACGTGGTATCATGACCTTTGTAGCCTCATCGGAGCCGGCACCCGCGGAATAGGCATAAGCCGGGCTGGCCCCGGGATTTCCGTAATTGTCTATGTCATCGCAGAGGGTTTTGTCTATGAACTCGTCCCACTGGGCTATACCGTCCTCAAGGCCGGTCTTTCCGTCGTAGAAGAGGCACAGGTCCAGATCGGGACAGGTATCGTCGCCGATGATGCGGACGTCAAGACTGAGAGTGCCTTCGGAAACCTCGATCTCCTTCGCATACTTGGCATTGGAGTTGATGGTCCACCAGTCCTCCTGTGTCACATCGTGGAAGATCTCATCGGGCCAGACTTCCTGGTCAGAATAGGTCTTGCCTATGGCCGGTCCGAGAACCGATGCGTAAACCCCGTCATCGAAATCCACGTTGGACACTATGTCGATTGGAAGGTCGCCGGAAAGGCGGTTGGTGCTCGTCGTATGCTTGTCGGTATC
>JAGLSY010000190.1 GCA_023135545.1 Thermoplasmata archaeon
ATATTGGTGTATAACCCGGTTATAGACTCCATATTCTTTTATATCTTAACCATATATTATTTTTCAATATAATGCAATGCATATTGCAGAAGAGAGGAATTGACATGAAGGGCAAAGAGACACTGGGCAGAGCTTGTGAAGGATTATATCATTACATATCGGAGATGGTCAAATGAGAAGAATTTGTTCAATTATTGTTGTAGCCATGCTGCTTTTCAGCGGCTTCATTGGCCTGATGGGAAGCTCAATCTCGCCGGAGCTGGCAAGTTCTGTGGAGGCCGCACCGGGCCCCTTCATCATCAACCAGAACGGCTTCTCCTATTCCATGGATTACATTTCAGATGATGAGATTAGCCAGATGAAAACGGTTATCGGGACCAGGGACCCCGGCACGAACTACAATGTAATGATTGGAGAGAACGGTACTGGACTGGCCCCGCCCACCGAAGAGGGATGGAACAATATGGCCGGAATGCCCGCAATACGCGGTATCGAAGGAAGCTATTCACTGGCCAGCCAATTTGACCTATCAACGGATCCCTGCTTTCCCAGTGTGGGTAACCAGCTTTCTCAGGGCTCCTGCTCCGCGTGGGCGATGACCTATTATTCCTATGGATACCTTGAGGCAAGGGACAATAACTGGACCGATGCTTCTACCGGTAACGAGAGTCACCTCATGAGCCCGGCATGGACATACAACAAAGTCAATGGAGGGCTGGACTGGGGCTCCTGGATGTATGAGAATGCCTGGATAATCAATGATTGGGGTGTCTCTACTCTAACGGCCATGCCCTATAATCCAGGGGACTGTATATCATGGGGGAACGAGGATGCCTGGAGGAATGCTCCTCTCCACAGGGCCAAGCAGGATTATTTCATTCCTTACGTGGGAGATCCTACAGTGGATACCGTGAAGGGTATAGTTTCGGGTAACGTTCCGATTACCTTCGGCATTGATGCTTATGAATTTGACTGGTCCGATAATTTCATTATCTCCGCACTTGAATACGATTCCATTGACACGAACCATGCCCAGACTATAGTGGGATACAATGATTCCATAACTGATGATGGTGATATGGGAGCTTTCAGGGTCGTCAATTCATGGGGCCTGGGGTCCGCAGACAATGGTTATTACTGGCTCACTTACGAGGCCTTCAAGGAGATAGGAGATGCAGGGGAGCTTACCCTGACCTATATTGAGGATGAGCCAGACCATGTACCCACCATGCTGGCCACCTGGGAATTCTCCACCGGCCCGACAAGGGATGCAGTTGTGGAAATAGGGGTTGGAGGCCATGAAAGCCCGGAGGATTCGAAGCAGCCCTGGTATTTCCACAATTATTTTGAAGATTGGGAGAGATTTCCGGATTTCATGTGTCTTGACATTTCGGAATTTCAGGCCCATTACGACCTTGGAACCAGGACCTTCTACCTGGACTACGGGGATTCATCACAAACAGGCGTCATAACCTCCTTCCATGTTGAAAAATACGAAGCTGGCTATGTCGAGGATTCACCAAGTTACATCTCTTCCAAGGGCTCCATTGTACCACGAAACACGCCAGGATACGTCTTCACCGACCTGCCGCTCGTTCACAACCTGGACAAGGACACATACCACCCCACGATTCAACTGGCAATCGACAATGCAGATGCTGGAAACACCATATTGGCCCCTCCCGGGACATATAATGAAAATGTGATGGTCAACAAGACGCTGGATCTCATGGGAGAGAATATGGCCAGCACGGTTATCGATGCCAAAGGAAGTGGTTGTGCGGTCCTTATTACGGTCGACTGGGTGAACATCAGCGGCTTCACTTTCACGGGCGGCGGTAGCGGGCAGGATGATGCAGGGTTGAAATTGGAAAATGCCCAGAACTGCACGGTCATGAACGCTATATTCACGGCCAACAATAACGGGATATATCTAAACGGCTGCAGCAACAACTTGATCTATCACAACAACTTCATCAATAATTCATACCATGCCAGGGACAAACAGAATAACACCTGGGACAATGGATACCCGTCCGGCGGCAACCACTGGGACAACTACACGGGAGTTGATGCCTTTTCAGGTCCATACCAGAATCTCAGCAACAGTGATGGCATAGGCGACACACCATACCAGGGAATTTACAATCAAATTACAAACGTTCAGGTCATAAATGAAACAGTTCTCACCACAACCGGAGACGTATGGATCTTCAACCTCGGCTACACCAACCTCACGGACTGCACCCTATGGGTGGACGAAGGCGTATTCGGCTGGTGGTGCTTGGACGACTACTGCTCGGTGGATAATGCTACCGGCGAGGTGACCATGACCGATGGTTGGCCCCTGTGGGCTGGCTTGAACATCCAGGCATGGCTCAACTGCACATTAACAACCATGTCGGCAGCCCTGGATAATTATCCCCTGATGAAGCCCATGATTGACGGCCGTGTCCAGATAGACCCCTTCAGGATCAACTCCAATGCGGATTTCAATCTGGAGCATGGAGTTACCGACGGAGATGGGAGTGCTGGCAATCCATGGATTATAGAGAGCTGGGACATCAACGGAACCGGGTACGGCTACTGCATCTATGTCGGAAACACGACAGAGTATTTCGCCATCAAGGATTGCAACATGTATGGAGCAGG
>JAGLSY010000191.1 GCA_023135545.1 Thermoplasmata archaeon
GTAAACGGACTGGTCGAGAATAACACGCTCACGCGAAACGACTGGTGCGGCGCCGCTGTCCTGGATTCCACAGATAACACCCTGGCATACAATTACGTTGAGGACAATTGGCTGGGCCTATACCTGGACAATGCAGATTACAACAACATCGTGGGCAACGACATCCAGGCAAACAGGGATTCTGGAATGTACATATACGAGTCGGACAACAACAATATTATTGAAAACACGGTGATGAACAGCGAATGGGGCATTTATGTCGACTCTTCCGAGTACAATGACATTGTGGAGAACACATGCAGCCAGGCTCTTCTTTTTGAGGGTATAACGGTTGTCAGTTATTCGGCTTATAACTACATTGCCAATAACACCTGCAACAACAACACCAACCACGGCATCGGGCTGTGGGAGTCGGATGACAACGTGATCTGGAACAACACCTGCCAGGGCAACGATAATTTCGGCGTGGCGTTGTGGGACTCTCAGAGAATCACCGTGGAGGCCAATATTCTGGAGGAAAATCTGGGAGCGATCTCCATTGATAATTCTACACAAATAATGGCACTGGACAATCAGATAGCCAGCAATTACAACCACGGCATTTTCATAGAGGATAGCGACCTTTGCACAATTGACGGAAACATCATGACCGACAATGGAATTTCCATAAACAGCGATGTACTGGCCAACTGGAACACACATACCATTCCCGATACCAATACCGTGAGCGGGAGAAGTGTCTGTTACCTTAAAAACCAGACCGGCGGCGCGGCTCCCGCAGATGCGGCCCAGGTGATACTGGCCAACTGTACCGGAATGTTGGTAAACGGACAGAACAACAGCAATATTGAAATCGGTATATCACTGGGCTTCTCGTCCAACAACACGGTAAGTGACAACATCGCGTCCCATAACAACCAGCACGGAATTTATCTTCAGTTATCTGATGGCATCATCATTCAGAACAACACGATTTCATCAAATCAGTTTGATGGCCTGTCATTGTCTGGCTCAAATTACTGCTCGATGTATGAAAACAGAATATCTGGCAACGACTGCGGCATACGCCTGGACAATTCCAGCAACAACACCATCTGGAACAATGACATTTTTGAGAATCAGGAGAGGGGTTTCACATATCCCATGGCCGAGGCTGGGTGCTCGGACAACTCTATTTCCCACAACGGCAAGAAGAATATGCAGAGCAGCCAACTGACCACTGGCCCTGAGCCTCCAGCATATGTGTTAAACTTAGAAGGGATTAAACCTGCCGCGCTTGATTATCAGGTGGTTATTCAGGATGTTCCGGTCTATCTCTGGGAGGATGGTTGTGGACCCACATCCATGGGAATGGTCATGGGATACTGGGACGGAGCCGGGTTTGACAACCTGGTCGAGGGGGATGCTAGTTCCCAAACCACAGCAGTCAACAACATGATCTCCAGTCAGGGCAACTGGGATGATTACTGCCTTCCCCTTGATAACTGGCCCGTTAAACCAGACAAGTCGGAATTGCCGATGGGAGACGAGCACGATAGCGACAGCATAGCCGACTTTTCCATGACATCCAGAAGCTATTATGACAACGCCTACGGCTGGAGCTGGAACAAGCACTCGATTCCTGGGTATGTGGGTTATGTGCAGCATGTAGCTCCGGAGTACAAGATTAGCCTGGATGACAAGGAATGGGGAGAACTGACATGGGACAATTTCCGCGCAGAGATAGATGCAAATCACCCGGTATTTCTGGTGGTGGACACCGATGCGGATGGTTATACGGACCACGCCGTCGTCGCGATAGGATACGGCGAAGAGGCGGGGGTTCCGATGTACAACTGCCTGGACACCTGGGACATGTCATATGACCACTGGTACGAGTTCAACGAGATGCAGAGCGGCAGGTCCTTCGGGATTTTCAAGGGCATGTTCTTTGACCTGGAAAAGAGCGGTTATGGCTTCCACTTGGAATCCTCCGATGGCAACCAGATTCACCACAACAATATCATTAACAACACCATCCAGTCCTTTGATGACGGAGACAATTCATGGGACAATGGATATCCCTCGGGCGGCAACTACTGGAGCGACTACCAGGTACTGGACCATGCCATAATCGAGACCAACTACGGCAACATCACATTCCAGATGTATCCTGATGAAATACCTATAACCACCGAGAATTTCATCTCCTATGTCGAGGCTGATTTTTATTCAGATACCCTCTTCCATAGAGTGATAGATAATTTCGTGATACAGGGCGGCGGTTATTACAGAGATTCCGGGAACCTCACGCTCAAGACCGAGCTGTACCCCCCGATACCCCTGGAGACATCCCCGGTGAGGACGCACACAGACGGCGCGGTATCCATGGCCAGGGAAGCGGACCCAGACAGCGCAACGTGCCAGTTCTTCATATGTGATGGCCCGCAGCCCTTCCTTGACGACAATTATGCGGTATTCGGGCATGTTGTGGAGGGCATGGACGTTGTAAGAACCATCGCGGCCCTTCCAAAACAATCTGAGGGCGGCCTTTTCGATGTGCCGGTGGATGATGTCATCATCAACAGGATCAGCCTGGTAAATATTACTGTGGCTGACGAGTATTGCGGCCCCAACCAGGATCTGGAGGGTGGTGACGGCCTTGGTGACATACCGTATTACGGAATTGCCAACATTGATTTATCAGTTGACATTGTTAACGAAACCGTTTTGACCACCACCGGAGATGTGTGGAACTTCAACATCGGCTACACGGACATCATATACTGCACCCTCTGGGTGAATGAGGGCGGAGCCTGGTGGAATCTGGATGCCTACTGCTTGGTGGACTACGCGACAGGAGAAGTAACCATGTCGGATGGCTGGCCTCTGTGGACTGGCCTGAGCATACACGCATGGCTTAACTACATAACACCCAATATTGCCCAAGACAACTATCCACTTATGGCTCCGGTGGACCACAACCTGGAAAGCTATGCTATATCACTTGACGAGGGCTGGAATCTCATATCCCTGCCACTGGCCCCCTGCCACGAATCCATAATCCAGGTATTGAGCGGCATAGATGGCAAATGGGATTATATCCTAACCTATGATGCGGCCATTGACAATCCATGGCAGTCGTGCAACGTGATCAAGCCACATCAGCTCAACAACCTCAGAGAACTGGACACGAGTATGGGAATCTGGATTAACGTCACGCAGCAAAATGTAACCCTCACGGTTTACGGGCACGCACCTGCAACTACAAGCATGGAACTCCATGCCGGCTGGAACCTTGTTGGCTATCCATCCCTCAACACCACGATGACAATTGCAGACGCTTTCTGGGGAACCGGTGCGAACATTGTGGAGATATGTGACACTGGTCAGCCCTACAACCTGTGTGAAGTGGGACCGACATACATTATGCAGCCCGGCGAAGGATACTGGGTACATGTGCCTGCAGATACGATATGGATTGTGGATTGGTAACTTAACCCAATCTTTATTATCTGTATTGTATTTCCGAAGGCGAATACAATGGGCGCGTGGCCTAGCCAGGATATGGCGCTAGCCTTCTAAGCTAGATATCAGGGGTTCGAATCCCCTCGCGCTCGCTTCTTTTTATTTTATATGCGCTTTTAATGTTATAGAGAATAGACGAGTATCTTCAGGGATGACCAAAATTACAATAACATAAGGCTGATCGCCATAATAGCCATTCCAAATATCATACCTACCAGAACCATGTGGCTCTTCCCATAACTATGGGCTGTCGGTAATATCTCGTCCATGGAAATGTAGACCATTATGCCGGCCACGAAGGCCAGGAGCGCGGCAAGCAGGGCATCGGACATGAAGGAGTAGAGCAGCAGGAAGCTGACTACACCGCCAATCGGCTCTGCGATGCCGGATATGAGGGCGTATTTGAATGCCTTCATTTTGTCTCCAGTGGCACAAAATATGGGAGATGCCACCGATATCCCCTCGGGAATATTGTGCAACGCGATGGCTATGGCGATGACCATTCCCAACTTGACATCTGTGAGGGTCGCACTGAAGGTGACAATTCCCTCTGGAAAATTGTGTATGGCAATGGCAAAGGCCGTGAAAACACCCAGCCTCATCAATTTACAGTTCGCCCCTTGACGCCTGCCCTGGCCGGCTTTTTTCCCGGTAATTCGGCTAAAATGATGTGGATTCAATTGCTTGGGCAGCATGAGATCTATTGACGCGATGAAAAATATTCCGACAAAAAAGGCAGCTACTCCGGCCATCTCGCCGATGCCCTCAATGGCATCTGGCAGAAGCTCCATGAAAGATACATAGACCATTACGCCGGCTGAAAGGCCCAGAGAAAAGGTGAGAAGTGATACGCTTGGCTTCTTCTGGAGGAGAACTATAAGTCCGCCTATTCCCGTGCAGAGTCCGGCAATGGTGGTCAGCAATAATGCGAAGAGCACATCTTCCATGTATAGCACCTGTCTAGTGGAGATATAATCCCATAAGTTATATAATGATTTTGGCTAACAAAATATGTTTCGGTTTGCCGAAATAGTGAGGTACTCAATGTCGGAAGGCTAGGCAATTAGGCATTGCTCCCCCGCACAATCATCCCCAGAGAGCCCATCAACAAGACGACCAGTATGAGAACCGTCCAGACCGAAGTGAATCCAACGATCCCCATCAGAGATACGAACATCATCAGGATTGAAAGAATGAGGGTGAGACCCAGAGCAATCCCAATCTTGCCCAAGGAATATCTGGTGAACCTGGAAGTCGGGATGGATATGGAGGCGTGTCTGGTATAGGGCTCAATTCTCACGGCAAGGGTCCCCAGGTCATAGTAGGCCAGTATGAGAATCACATACACGAACATGGGAACCACATCCCCGGTCTTGGAGAAGGTAAGGAAGTGAAGCGCGCCAACAAGTATGCATGACAGCCCGATGAGGAAGTTGCGGTTCCTGTCCAGCAGTTCTTGAAGATACTCCTGCCACGGCTTTTCCCCGGGAATGGTGGCGAAGAGTCCGGTTATCCCTAAAAAGAGACTGGCCACTGCTGCCGCAATGTGATTTTCGATAGGATAGTCATGGGAATAGGTTCGGGCCAGATGCCAAATTGCGAGGCAGATAAGAATGACAAGCGGAAGCAACCTTATCGAGGGAGAGGTCGGACCATGTGAATCCTGAACATGGGAATCTTGAACTTGGGAGCCCGTATCGCCATTTTCACTTGTCTGCGAAATATCATTTTCTAATGCCTGGCTCGTAATCTTTCCACCCCCTTCAATGCTTTTGCCAGCGGTTCGGACGGGTCCCAGTTAACCACCCTGGCATATCTATAAAGTTCGGATATAAGATTTTGCCTTTCCAGCCTCTTCAGACCGATGGCCAGTTCCAGTTCGGGCGAGTCCTCTATTATGCCCTTTTCCACGAGAATAGGCGACGGCGAAACCACCACCACATCGTAGCCCCTGGCGCAGAGGTCGGCGATGCTCAGAACTATCTTGTCATCGACAAGCGGGGTGATAACTATTATCTGGCTCTCCAGCGGAAAATACTTGGTCACCATCCATCTCGCATCATCGAAGGGCATGCTGCCGCCCGGCTGGACGTCCATGAGCTTTTCCGAAATCCTGTAATACTGGCGCTTGCCAAAGGCCGGGTAAACCTCGTCGATTATGTCCCTGAGAACTATCAACCCGACACGATTCTTGTCCATGAGAATATGACTGGCTATGGTGGACGCGGCCCTGACACCGTGTTCTACTGTATTATCTTCGATGTTTCCGACATTGGTTTCGGTCCTGGCATCCAGCATTAT
>JAGLSY010000192.1 GCA_023135545.1 Thermoplasmata archaeon
GCCTTCCAGTTTATCTTCCTCAGCTCATCTCCCGCGACATACTCGCGGATGCCGAAGAACTCGGTGCCGACCCCCACCCGCCTGGCCTTTATCATGCCAATCCAGTTCCTCGTTTTCCTGGGCGCGATTTTCAGTCCCTTGGATGACTCAATCTCCGATATGACGGAGAATTCGGTCTGGACCTTTACCTCGACCTCATTGGAATAGAAATCCATGAAATCCCTGGCCTTGATCCTCACACCCAGATACTTGAACCTCCCCCTGAAGGGACAGTTTATCCGGTATTCCAGGACAAAATCCTCGTCCTCCTTTAGGGTGACAATGGCCCTGTTGCTGCCCTCGGAAAGACTGACGAAGTCGGGAAGGATGTCCTCGATTTCCAGGCACTGGATGCTCTGGCCGGTGTTAGAGATATGCACTTTTACGGAGATATCGTCACCGGTCATCACCCTGGTCTCATCGATGGTCCGGTAAATATCAAGGGAATAATCAGGGTCCCTGAACATGGTGATCGATACCACAAGATAGATTATCAGAGGCAGGGAAACCGCAATAAGGCTCCCGCTCCGCAGCCAGACTCCGAGAATAATGCTGGCTATGGCGAATGCGACTATCCAGAAACCCTTTCTCGACCTCATATTTCCATACTCGCAATATTTTTATATCGTATTGTTATATTTTAATTTATATATTATGTTTTATATATTGGTTCATGTTTATATATTATTATTTTATCTTCGGAACCGGAATGTCGCTCATGACCTTGTTGACTATGACCTCGGTCTTGATTCCTTTTATCCATGGGTCCGGCTTCAGTATGAGCCTGTGGGCCAGTGCCGAAACGCAGAGTTCCTTCACGTCATCGGGCAGGACATAATCCCTGCCGCTGAGGGCCGCCCTTGCCATCGACAGCTGCATGAGTGCCAGTGAACCTCTTGGGCTGGCTCCCACCTCCACCTGGCCGTGCTTCCTGGTATTCTGGACTATCTGGGCAATGTAATCCTCTATGTCCGATTCGACATGGACTTCCTCGATTGCAGCCTGCATTGCGATTATCTCCTGTGGGGAGCTGACCGTCATGATGTCCACCTCTTCCTTCTTCCTGGCCCTTCTCCGCCTCAGTATCTCGGCCTCGCCCTTCACTGTCGGATATCCGATGTCCAGACGCATTATGAAACGGTCTATCTGGGCTTCCGGAAGAGGATATGTCCCCTCGTACTCGATGGGGTTCTGCGTGGCTATCACGATGAAAGGTATCGGGAGTTTATGTGTCTCGCCCTCCAGTGTTGTCTGGCGCTCCTGCATTGCCTCCAGCAGGGCCGATTGTGTCTTTGGCGGCGCGCGGTTTATCTCGTCGGCCAGCAGTATGTTTGTGAAGACCGGGCCCTTTCTCAGCTCGAACTGGCTGGTCTGCCTGTTCAGGATATAGGAACCGGTTATGTCAGCCGGCAGCAGGTCAGGTGTGAACTGCACCCTCCTGAAACCGCAGCCCAGAGCCCTCGAGAACGTGTTGGCCAGCAGGGTCTTTGCCAGTCCAGGGAAGTCCTCGAAAAGTATGTGCCCGTTTGCCAGGGTAGCCAGCATCACCTTATCGATGACGTCATCCTTCTCCACGATGGCCTTGGCCACCTCTTTCTTTATACTATTGCACTTTTCTGCCAATTCATTTACGTTCATTCCCAAGCCTCCGCTTTTGCTAATATATGTTCAACTTCTAACATGAATTTCCGGCCGCTCTCGGCTTTCTCTTTGTCACTCTTTCTGAGAGATACTTTATCACTCCACCCCGCGGCCTTCTTCCAGTTGTCCAGAATGAAGCGTGCCAGTTCCTCGTCTCCCACGATCCCGATAAAGGCCTCTGGGTCGTCAAGGGATTTCTCGATCTCCCTGGCGGACATCCCCCTCCCCAGCCTGATTTTATAGATAAGGGCCTCGGCGATCATCTCCTTCATAAGGAACTGGCTGTAGTTGTAGCCAACCTTCCCCCGCTTCACGATTTCGTTCACTCTTGAGAGTTCCCCTGAAAAGAGCTGCTTTTCCGCTTTTTTGTATCTCCATTTCTTCTTCTGGGTGCCCATATTCATGACGTAGACCGTGTAGAGGCCGATCGACGTAACAATGGCAACCACCAGGATCCACCTCATGCCCCCGCTCACGAAGGCGTAGGAAACAAAGGGAATGGAAAGCAGGACAAGATAGAAAACAATAACCAGGGTGTTCAAGACAATTTCCCTCATGCCGGCCGGTCCCATAAGGCGCTCGGAGACCAGCTCGGCCCTGACGCATGCCGGCGTTGAGGAAGGAGTGATATCCAGGTGGGAGCCCTCATCTAGGCTGTAAACAGGTGGACCAGAATATATTTCACTGGCCCTTTCCTTGACATCGATGTCCAGGCTCGCACTGGCTGTTTTCATATCATTAGCCAGCCAGCTCACCTCCTTCACTGTTTAAACCAGACGTGGTTGATTCATCTATCTTTTCCTCGATCACCAGGTCGTCCTTGATGGTGTTCAGGGCCTTCATAGCCCTCTCCCGCATCTCCTCGGAAAGGCTGTGGTCGCTGTATCTGGCCTCTTCGAATATGAGAATTAGATCATGTAATTTTTCATCGGTGATGGGCAGTCTCGAACCTATCCGGGATTCGAACTCCCTGGGCGTCAGATGCTCTTCATCGGATATGCCGTGCTGGGCGGCCAGTTTGCACATGTCCCGATAGCATCTCATTATGGAGGACCTCACATCGGTTCCGGTGGTCATGTCGTCTATAGCGCGTTGTATGGTCTGGCCCACTTCCTCGGCCACGGCATCCATGTCCACATCCGGGTATTTTTCACTGCGCAGATGAGTTATCTGGGTAACGGCAAATATGAAAAGTGCCACCACCGCAACCGCGCCCACCAGGAACATGATAGAGATCGTAATGTCCATGCCATCCGGCTTGATATTTGACGGCAGGGAGCCATCGCTTGCAGTACCATTGGATGGGGAATAGGTGTCCAGTAGTTCGTTCTGCGTGTACTCGCTCTTCTCAATCTGGGTGTAGGCGATCACACCGACAAATAAAATGATGGCCAGTCCTCCCCCGATTATCGGATAGAGAACGGATTTCAGGAAGGCCTTGTCCTTGGTCGCAGTGCCCCATATGATGCCGCCGATGGTTATGGCGATGCCGATGGCCATCAGGCCTATCAACAGATAACGGACGGTATTGGCTATGGAAGTGCTCGATGCCACGTAGGAATCGGAGCCGGATGACTCAGGGGTGTCCAGTATTATCTCGTCTCCGATATCCAGCCTCTCTACGTTGAAGATAAGGTTGCCTATGCAGAAAATAATTACAACCAGCAGTACCATCGTGATGATACCTCTTCTTGAGCTTACGGCCAAATCACTACCTCTGTAAACTACCAGGCCAATTACAGCCTGGAACTATTATTCTAGCCTGGAAATTTACATTCCAGCTACAAGGACATCTGGAATTTTTTATTTAAATAGATTGGTACGGTTTTTTGTGGAAAGATATTGGGAATTATCCAAGCACACTTAGAGAATTCATCACCTATCCAGCGCCAACACATGGACAAAATCCTTGAACCCCAGCTTTCTCCAGAAATCATATCCGATATCATTGGCCGGCTCCACCCTCAACTCAATGCGCCGGATGTCATGTCCATCCAGCCATTTGAAGACCTCTTTAACAAGGGCCTCACCAATGCCTTTGTGCCTGTAGCCGGCTTCCACAAACATGTCAGACATGAAGCCGTAATTGTCAAGCCTGAAAAGCGGAGGATATTCCTTTATGCTGGATATCAGATAGGCGATAGGCTTCCCTTCATCAATTGCAATAAGGACTCTTGAAGTTTCTGAGGCCATACGATTTCTGAGAAAGGTTTCCCAGTTCTTTTCAGCGCCTTCTCTCAGCGTGTGATATGGATTCAAATCCTTGTGGTAGTCCATCATACCAATCCACAAGTCCACGATGTCTGGCACATCTTTTTCCATTGCTTCGATTATCTCCATTTAAATCACCTGTAGGCCACGACATCAGCCATCTTTCTCCTCTTGCTGGCATATTGTTTTGGCTGTATTTAAAAATGATTATCTATACGAGTCATCTAGGAAATAATAAGGTTTATACATTAACAATCAATTACCATGATTAAAGGGGACGATAACGTGGAACGTTTGAAAACTTATATTAAAGGATTGGATGAGCAGCTGAACGGAGGAATACCAAAGGGGCATGTCGTTTTGATATCTGGCAAGCCGGGAACCATGAAATCCTCCATCGCCTACAACATCCTTTACCAGAATGCACTGAAGGAAGGAAAGAAAGGCATCTACATGTCATTGGAACAGGGCCGCGACTCCCTGCTGGAGCACATGGCCGAGCTGGGCATGGACCATATCGCCGTGGAGAACATGCTGAACATAGTGGATATGGGATATCTCAAGATGAACGTGGATACATCAG
>JAGLSY010000193.1 GCA_023135545.1 Thermoplasmata archaeon
TTCATCCTGTAAACCGAGAAATAGGATATGAATCCCAGAAACCCGAGAAATCCAATCTCCCATTCCTTCAGGAATAAAAGACTCAACACCGACAGGAATCCAAGATACCAGAAGGAACTCTTCATGCGCCAACCTCCTCTACTTTGTTATTGTTCATCTTAATCGCCTCTATTGTTGCTTGTTTCTAACTTTTTGTTTGTTATTTCAAACATAATGTTAGATATATCTCACATCATATAAGTAATTTTCGTTTTTTCATTTACGGCATATCGAGAAACAAAAATATGGGCTAATAATTGATTAAGACAGTCTATAATATTAAACATACAATAGATACATATTTGTAGCCAAATTCATTCCCCCTCCACATCCTGCAAAGGGATACCGCTTTCACTGTAGAAAGTGAGAGTGGAAAAGAAGTGAGGTGTAAAAATGACATCGGTATTGGTCTTGGGTGCTGGCTCCGTTGCCCCGCCCCTGGTTAGGTATTTGTTGGAACAAGGAAATATTAATGTTACTGTGGCAAGCAGGACAGTTAGCAAGGCAGAGAGGATTATAGACAGGCATCCGAACGGAGTCCCTGAAACCCTGACCATGGACATGGATGAGAAGCTGGAAGATTTGATCTCCAAGCACGATGTATCGGTAAGCCTTCTGCCCTTCGAGCATCACACGAAGGTTGCCAGGCTCTGCATAAAACACAAAAAACACATGGTAACCACTTCCTATGTGAGTCCGGAGATGAGGGAGCTGGACGGCCCTGCGAAAGAGGCGGGCGTCATCATTCTCAACGAGTTCGGCCTGGACCCTGGTATTGACCACATGTCGGCCATGAAGATAATTCACGAGGTCGAGGCCAAGGGCGGCAAGATCCTGTCATTCAGGTCCACAACCGGCGCACTTCAGGCCTTCGAGGCCAACAACAATCCCTTCGGCTACAAGTTTTCCTGGGCTCCCAAAGGTGTGCTTCTGGCTTCCAAGAACCCTTCCAAGTGGCTGGAGGGCGGCCAGATAAAGGAATACCCCGGTGAGCAGCTCTTCGAGAACTACACCATAATCGACGTTCCGGGTGTCGGGGCCTTTGAGAACTACCCCAATCGCGACTCGGTCCCGTACAAGGATATCTATGGGCTGGAGGACGCACACACGGTCTACCGCGGAACATTCCGAATGACCGGCTGGTGCGAGACAATGCGCAACGTGGTGGCGCTGGGTTGGCTCGGCGAGGAGCCCATGGAGGGTTTCAGCGGAGCAACATACGCCGATGTCACACGGCATCTTATCGGTGCATCTCCAGACGCGGACGCCGAGAAAGCCACCATAGATTTCCTCAGACTCAAGCCCTATGCGACGGTCATCAAGAGGCTGGAATGGCTCGGTTTGTTCAGTGACAAGCCCCTTCCCGCCGACAGGAACACCCCCATAGATTACCTGAATGTCATCTCACTGGAAAGGATGGAGCTTGGCGAGGGAGAGAGGGACATGGTGGTCATGTTCCACGAATTCCTGGCAGCATACCCTGACGGAAGGGAGCAGCGTATAACTTCCACCCTCCTGGACTTCGGGATACCGGATGGAGACACCTCAATAGCCAGGACTGTGGGGCTTCCGGCGGCAATAGGGGTCAAGATGATACTCCAGAGGAGCATAACCGAGCCGGGGGTTCACGTGCCTGTGACCAAAAACATTTACGAGCCGGTCATGGCGGAGCTGGAAACCGTTGGCATAAAGTTCATTGAAAGATATGAATGATATTTAATAAAATAAATATTAGAATAATCAAAAATGAATATTTGGGGTAGCTTTCACGGCTACCCCATTATTTTCTTCTTCAAGCAGTTTCCGGCTCAGTACTTTCTCTTTCTAATAACCAGTGCCAATCCTGCAAAGGCTAACAGCACGAGAATCATTGACGGTGCCGGAAGTCCCAGGAATCCTCTGTCCGGTGCTTCGGTTTCCATCTTCACGACATTGATGCTAGTTGATTTCTCGGCCTCGCTGTAAGAGTCCTTGTTTATCTTGGCCGTTATCCTGAAGGTGGTGTCAATGGTCACATTATCGGCGCCGAAGGTCACGGTGTACTCTCCGGCCGCATCGGTGATTCCGCTGTAGTTGTCCAGGTATCCGCCCAGGCCAGATGGTGATATTGACAGAGTTAGGTCTGCCTCGGGAACAGCCGCCTTTGTCACCTTGTCCAGCACGATGAAGCTTACTGTGGTCTCATTGCCCGAAGGTATGGAACTCTCTCCTTTGCTGATCTCTACAGTGAACTCGTTGGTCAGTGACCTCACGGTTATATCGATGGTTCCAGAGCCGCTTCCCTCAGATACCTTTGCCGCGTTGATAGTTATGGTGACTGTCCTGGTGCTCTCGGTTTCCGGTGCGATGTAGGATGCAGTATAGCCACCTGTGCTTACATCATAGGTCGGGGTTCCGAAGGTTCCCTCGCCGTCAAATGCCAGGTCAACGCCGCTGAGTGCTGTTCCGTCTATGTTTTCAACCTTGATCTGCAGGCTGGTCTCCTCTCCGCCCAGAATACCGTCTTCGCTGACTGCCAGGGGTATGCTGATGGACACATCCATGTTGCCCTCGTTCAAGGAATTTCTCAGGTTGGTGAATGACCAGAAATTATTCAAACCGCCCAGTGTCTGGGTCCATCCGATGAATCCGGAGCTGTTGTAAGCGTGGTTTACACGGAAGGAGAATAATGGAATCTCGGGCATCAGTTCGGATACGAGGCCCTGTGCCTCCTTGATGTAGTTTGCCCTCATGTCCGGGTCCATCTCTGCATTGGCTTTCTTCATTATTTGATCAAAGGCCAGACTTGAGTAGGTAATATTCACAAAGTCAAATGCCAGGTCAACACCCGAGTCGCTGTCCAGTGTGAACACGCCGGTTTCCGTGTCAATCTCGTAGCCAGATGTTGTCAGGATCGTGCTGTTATGGTATACGATGGGTGTGCCAACAATATTGGTGTTGTTGAGATTGCAGGTGAAAGTGGTGTTGTCTATCTTGGAGTCCAGTGATTCATTGACAGATTCCACAATCGGCATGAAGTTCAGTAAATTGTCATTGGTGGCTATGCCGTCCGAAAGGAACATGTCTCCCAGGAATTGCGGGTCGATATCTCCTCTGTTCTCCGTGAACAGGAACATGTCGAAGTTGTCTGCCTCTATGTCCGTCAGGTGAACATCCGATGTGTTGGAGATGAGTTCGACATTAATGCCGACGCTCTGCATCCAGCTGGCTATGTTGCCGGCCATGACAAAGGGTGTCAGGTCATCTTCCGCCGGTCCAAGGATGGTAAAGTCAAAGCTGGTTCCATCTGGCTTGTCTCTCCATCCGTCTCCGTTATAATCATAATA
>JAGLSY010000194.1 GCA_023135545.1 Thermoplasmata archaeon
CCCCCTCCTATATCAAAGACGGTCAGTGCCTCCTTGTCTAGGGCATGGGCAATGGCCTTTCTCAGATTCGGGTCGCCCAATGTGTGGTCCTCGTCACAGTTCATTCCCAGGTACCAGTAGCTCATGCCGTTGCTTCTCTGCACCGACACGGTTGCGTTCTGGACAAGATTCGTGTTGTTGTCGCTTCCGTAGGGAATTTCGATACTCAGAGTGGTATCATTGGATGTCAAGTCCCATCCGATGAAATCAATATTGGTCTTAATGATATCAAAGGCCGCCCTGTAGATCCCCTCCTCTCTTTTATCATCCATTTTATCTGGTTCGCCATAAATTGTCAAGTCGTCCGGGTAATATGCATATGATATGGAATCCAGGAATGGCCTTCCCTTGAAGTAATCCTCGAAGGCGATGATGCTTGTGCCATCCGCATCCGAAGAGTCCAGATAGTAGGGACCGCAGCCATTCTCGTCATCTTCCGCAGTTGTTCCATCCTTGACCAGTTTGAGAACGAGTGCCTCGCTGAAGAACTTGGAGGTCGGCTCATCCAGGTCTACGGTCAATGAATTGGCGGTGGTGTTCTGAGTCATCGAATCAATGTAACCAAGTGCATGCTGGGTGAAGGTGTATTCCACATCATCCAGGGTGACCAATGTGCCATCGTGCCATTTCACGTCGGTCCTCAGTTCGATGGTGATGATGCTGTTGTCTGCAGCATCAATAGTCCATCCTTTGGCAACCCATGGCTCCATCTCGTAGGTGTATGGGTTTGTTCGACCAAGTGAATCATACAAAATATCTATTACCTGCGATGCGGGCTCGTTTATCGGATTGCTTAGTGGGTTAAATGTATTTGGCTCTGCTTTCAGTGCAACACGAAGGTTTCCGCCGTACTCTCCTCCAAGTATCTGGGCATCTGCGTTCAGATCTGCCGGGAAAATTACGGAAATTCCAGATAATATCATGGCTACGATTATTATCGAGACCATTCCAACCTTCATTACACGTGAGGCCATCTTCTCTCTAAACATACATATTCTCCTCCTAATGAGTTCTTAACAAACAGATTTATTATCCTACTGGATATACCAATCTGCTACTTGTGAGAAGGAATATTGTGTATATATATATACCTTTCCGTCAATCCAATATTTATATGTTATAGTAACTATAACAATAGATAAATACCTGGCTTATTATTATGCTATATACATGATAAATCTACCATTCTGCCCGTGAGACCCTCCTCGGGTGCCGCTCGTAATCAACTGGCCAATTCACCGGCGAGTTCGATAGCATGGATTATATCATCTCCCTCGATTCCGACAAGCTGGACCTTTTCATGGGCCGCCAGTATATTTTTGATATTCATCTCTATATCATCCATATTCGAACCGACAAGTCCTTCCTCCAGTTCTTCGATAAGGTCCTCTGGGTGGATGAAAAAATCACCGGTGATTCTTATTTCTTTTATCATCTCTATTCCATTGACTGGCTCCAGGACCAACCCGACCTTGACCAGCTTTCCCCCGGGAACCTTGTAGACAGAGTTACCTTTTGTAGTTCCACTCGGCGGTGCCATACTTCTCCCTCCTTATTTCGCCCATCAATCTTCTTTCCTCATCGGTCAGTTCCCCAAGCCGAAGCTCCACGTCA
>JAGLSY010000195.1 GCA_023135545.1 Thermoplasmata archaeon
TGTACCACCCGATGTCCGTGACCTGTTCCATGTGGTCTGATATGGTGGTCTCTGTCCAGTCACTTGTGTCCCACACTTTTATCAGATTGTCCTCGGCACCCGATACCAGTTCCGAGCCGTCGGGAGAATATTCCAGCCCCCTCACGGCCCCTGTATGGCCTTCCAGCTGTTTCACGAGGGCTTCGGTGGCAGGGTCCCATATGTAAATGGAGTTATCGGAGCCTGAATCCTCCCATACTACAGCCACATTTTTTTCGTTGGCTGCAATATCTGGCCTGGTCTGGTAGGAATTGTTCATGCCGCTCACCATCACCTCGTTGCTGAAGGTATTGCCGCTGTTTGCAGATTTCCCCACAAAAATATGATTCCCCTGGTTGCTGTCCTGCCAGGCAACATAAACATCGGTGTCCGTTCCTGCTGCGATGGCGGGGCTATTCTGGCTGCCAGTCGTGTTCAGGTTGACCACCATGTCCTGTGAAAATGTGGTTCCGTTGTTGGAACTGTAAGAGAGAAATATATCCCTGTTTCCGTCCCTCTGCTCTCCCCAGACCGTCAATATCTTACCTGAATCTAGAACCACCATGTCGATGCCGGCCTTCTGGCCGGTGTAGTTTGCATCATTCACTTTCACATTAGCCGATAGGGGTATAGCCTCTGCCTCGTGGGGCACGACTAAAATAACTGAGCTTAACACAAGCAAAGCACACAGCCAGATGACTGCAATTCGCCTTATCTCTTCCACACTCCTTGTTAACATAAATGTAAAAACCAGTTATAAGCCTTGTGTCTGCTTAGAGATAAAATGATTGACAATTGCGATAAGCCTATTCCCCAATAGCCCGTGTTATCGAGAAGTTCTTACCATCATGCTCAGCGTTGGCTTGTCACTCACTCAACCAGAGGATCATCCTATTTCTCGGCATCTTCTGCTTCTTCTTCCTCTTCTTCATCCTCTTCTTTATTGTCCTTGTATTGTCTGTATCCGATGAAGCTGAATATGGTCAGCAGGACGAGGAAGGCCACTATGAGCCCCAGGTTGCCGAGTATATCGAAGCCATCATCCGGTGTTTCGTCTTCGACATCTCCACCGCCGACAATCTCCCAGATCGATGGGTCCAGGGGGGCCGGGTCTTCCCGATCCAGTACGCCGTCACCATCATCGTCGGGGTCGGCGTTATTTCCTATGCCATCTCCATCGGTGTCCACTGATTCGGACCAGTCAAGTGGGAATTGATCCCTATAGTCCGGCACTCCGTCGTTGTCATCATCGGTATCTGCATTGTTTCCTGTGCCATCTCCATCGGTATCAACAGATTCGTCGGGGTCCAGCGGGAATTCATCTATATTGTCTTCCACGCCGTCACCGTCATCATCGGTATCTGCATTGTTTCCTGTGCCATCTCCATCGGTATCAACAGATTCTGTTGGGTCCAACGGGAATTCATCGTCGCCATCCGGCACTCCATCGTTATCATCGTCAGCATCAAAGATGTCAGCTATGCCGTCACCATCGGTGTCCAGAAAAACGTTGACCCACATTGTGTCCGTGTCCTGATTTCCGGCCATATCCGTAACGGTCAAGGTGACCACGTAAAATCCAGGAATGTCGAATTGATGTCCCGGGGCCACCCCTGATAGAACATAGTTGGAAAGCCCGTCGTTGAAACTCCAGGAGTAGCTCCATATGCCTAAATTGTCTGTGGAGCCAGTGCCGTCGAAGAAGACCGTGCTTCCGTCTGTCGTTATATGGTCCGGCCCGGCATTGGCATTGGGAATTAAAGAATCGTAGGCGCAGGATGCATCGGCGGTGCCTGGTGCTGCCTCAAAATTACCGGCAACATCAGTAGCTATCGAATAGAACTCATAGTTGCCGTTACCGCTTGGGAAATTGAAGTTCCATGACCAAGGGGCTCCTACGTCTGCACCGAAGTCATTCCATACACCGCCCTCGTAACTATACCAGAGATTGACACTGGCCAAGTTGCTGGTCGCATCACTTGCTGTCGCGGTTATTGCCAGTGGACTTGTAGTCTGCCAGTATGTTCCTATGGCATCTACAATGGATGTCGGGTTGACAGTGTCTAGTCCGGCAGATGTATCCGCTGCTCCTGGGGCGGCTTCCACATTAGTGACATTGTCAGTAGCTATCGAGTAGAACTCGTAGTTACCGTTACCATTTGGGAAGTTGAAGTTCCATGACCAAGGGGCTCCTACGTCTGCACCAAAGTCAGCCCACACACCGCCCTCATAGCTGTACCACAGGTTGACACTGGCCAAGCCGCTGGTTGCGTCGTTTGCTGTGGCGGTTATGACCAAGGGGCTTGTAGTCTGCCAGTATGTTCCAATGGCATCAATTGAAGATATCGGGTCAAGTGTGTCCAGGCCAGCGGAAGTGTCTGCTGCTCCCGGGGCGGCTTCCACATTAGTGTCATTGTCAGTGGCAATGGAGTAGAATTCATAGTTGCCATCGCCTTCAGGGAAGGTGAAATCCCATGCCCAGGGTGCCATCATATCAGATCCAAACAGGAACCATGCTCCCCAGGTGAGATTGTCCGTGCTGAGCCTGTACCAGAGGTCTGTGTTGGCCAGTCCGCTGCCGCCGGTATCATTGGCCGTTGCCGTAACAAGGAATGGTCCGGTTTGCCAGTATGGTGAAATAGCATCCACTGAGGATGTTGGTGGGATGTCATCATTTGTGGTTGTGAAGTTGAACACATGGGATGAGGCCATACCGTTTCCGGACATGTCATTGGCCGAGCTTTGGATGGTCACCTGCTGTGAGGTCGAGTTGCTCAAGGGCAGGAGGAGTGTGAAATTCACCGTGTCGCCATAGGCATTCCACTGAACCAGACAATCGGCGGCATAATAGGTCGTGGTCCCATCGGTTACATTGAAGGCCGCCTCTACACTGGCTTGGTCCATGGGCTCGGAGAATACATAGGTAATAACCGGAAGTACTGGCACATTGATTGCCCCGTCCATCGGGTCATTGGAAAGCACATAGGGTGCGGTCAGGTCCACCAGAACGCTGGTCGAGTGGTAAATGTTGACACCCAAATCCCTGTAATCGTTCCAGACAACAGACAGGTCTCCGTATTTGTTCACCCCAATGGCCGGAGAATATTTTGATTGTGTATCCTCGTCATTCACCACATCGTAGCCGGTGAAGGTCACACCGCCATCCGAGGAATTGTAAAGGAATACCTGATAGCCCCCCAACCTGGAATCTATCCATGTAACATAGATCTGGCTCCCGTCCGGGATTGCACAGATGTCCGGGGTTTGCTGGACATTGGACGTGTTTGTGTCTATTATCGTTATCTGGCTGAAATTATCGGAGGAGTTTGCATAATGAATGTCATGGATGGGGTTGGATATGTCTCCGCCTGTCTGCTTCTGCCATGCCACATGCACGGTTCCGGTGTTCTTTTCCACGGCAATTGCCGGTAGATTTTCAACCTTTGTTGGAGTGACCGAGACAGGAACATCATCCGAAAAGGTGGCTCCCATGTCCGTCGAGTTGGAGAAGTAAATTCCATCCAGCCTGGTTCTGTCATCATACCACACCACAGACGTCTCGTTTTGTGAATCTATTGCCACTTCCGGCGAGAGCTTCTGGCCTGCCAGTGTGTCGCTGACTATGACCGCTGGCCCGAAGGTCTGCGCGCCGTCCGTTGAAAGGACGCAGTATATCTGGGATTCTGATTTTCCCTTGATGAGGGAGTTGCCGCCGCCGGTAGCCACATATGTTCCGTTTGGAGCCCAATTCATCGAATAGACCGAGTTGCGGTGGCCGGTCAGGTTTGCGGTCTCAACCCCTGCTGTCGCATTCCATATTTTGGCTATGGGGTCAGATGCTCCGGAAGCCAACCTGTCTGAGACATCATGCCAGTCCAGAGCATTCACGTCTCCGTTATGGCTCTGGAGCCAGTACTTGTCTGCGAAGTCGCTGTGGTTGAAAACAACAATAGTGTCATTGCTCAATCCCGCAGCAATATAATTGTCATCCGGGGACCATGCCAGTGCATTCACCGTGCCGAGGCCGGGGAAAACATTCTCCTGTGCTCCGGATGTGGAATTCCAGACCTTGATGGTGTTGGCAGACATATATTGACTGGAGCCAGTTGCGATGAGGGTTCCATTATGACTGAAGGCGACATCGTTTATGGGGTCTATATGGCCGTTTCCGGAAATCTCATTGATGGTGAAACTGCTCCAGTCACTGGTGTTCCAGACTGTCAGGTTGAAGTATTTGTTAGGTATGCCGGTTGGGGGCCCTACGATAATCTCCCTGCCGTTGTAAACCGCGGCTATCTGGCTCATGTCTGGTGAGATATCTACAGCGTTGACAGGATTATTTATCTGCATCCCACCGATCTCATTGAGTATCCCCAATTTACTGTAGTCCGTGGAATTCCATATTATTATGCTGCCATCCCAGGAGCTGGATATGAAATAACTGCCGTTGCTGTACCAGCCAATGTCTGTAACATAATTTGTGTGGTCTGATAGATTAGTCTCCGTCCACGTGCCTGTGTCCCAAAATTTGACAAGGTTATCCTCGGCACCTGACACCAGTTTCGTTCCATCCGGTGAGTATCCCAATCCTCTCACAGCTCCGGTATGGCCTTCCAGCTGTTTCACGAGGGTTTCGGTGGCAGAGTCCCATATCTTAATGGAGTTATCTGAGCCCGAATCCACCCATACGACAGCCACGGTTTCATTGTTGGCTGCAATGTCTGGCCTGGTCTGGTAGGAGTTCTTCATGCCGCTTACCAGTATTTCATCCTGGAAGCTGAGGCCACCGTTCTGGGACCTTTCAATGTAAATTTTGTTTCCCTGCTCGCTATCCTGCCAGGCGACATAGAGGTCATCCCCCACGCCCGATGCTATGGCTGGGCTGTTTTGGGTGCCTGTAGTGTTCTTGTTCACTACCATATCCGGTGAAAAGGTGGTTCCGTTGTTGGAACTGTATGAGAGAAAAATATCCCTGTTCCCGTCTCTCTGTTCTCCCCAGACTGTCACTATCTTGCCGGAATCGAGAACGACCATGTCGGTGCCGCCTTTTTGGCCAGTGTAGCTTTCATCATTTACTTTCACATTGGCCGACAGGGGTGTGGCCTCTGCCTCGTGGGGCACGATTAAAACAACTGAGCTTAACACAAGCAAAGCACACAGCCAGATAACTGAGATTCGCCTCATCATTTCCACTCCTAGTTAGATTGAATAAATAAGTAATATGAAACTTGGTTAAATAACCTTGTGTAAACTATCAGGCCCTAATTGATACATATATTGTCGGGCCTGGAAGT
>JAGLSY010000196.1 GCA_023135545.1 Thermoplasmata archaeon
TGCGCTGGATATAACGATTCTTGATAAGTCCCTCGGCGTAGGGTATGCCGGATGCCTCACAGTAACCGATTGCATGGGCCCTCCCGGAATCCGGAACCGGGATAACGAAATCCGCGTCAACAGGATTTTCCTCTGCCAGGCGCATCCCGACCTTCCTCCTGACATCATAGACTATTCTGCCCTCGATGTAGCTGTCTGGCCGTGCAAAATAAATCCACTCGAACATGCAGTGGGCCGGACTGGGAGCGGAAATTCCCTTGTGCGAGATAAAACCCTCGGTGTTAATCTCCAGTATCTCGCCGGGCCTCATGTCCTTGGCCATTGTTCCGCCGAGAGAGTCGAATACCACGCTTTCCGAGGCGGCGCAGTAGGCATCCCCTATCGTTCCGATGCACAACGGGCGGATGGCCAGCGGGTCACGCACCGCAAAGATCCTGTCATTGACGAGCAGTGCCATTGAATAGGAGCCGACAAGGATTTTCATCAGTTCCCTGATTCCCTTTACCACATCTCCCTCGGAGGTTATCTTCTCGGCCAGTAATTTTAAAATGACCTCGGAATCCGAGTGCGTCCTCAGACTTCCGCCCTTGGCCAGTAGTTGATTTCTCAGCTCTTCGGCATTGACAATCTCGCCGTTGTGGGCCATGGCCAGTTCCCCGAATGATGTGTGAATCTTCATGGGCTGGTAGCAGTGACTGTCCTCTCCCCCGGTGGTGCTGTACCTGACATGGGCTATCCCCTTGCCAGATGACAGTGCTTCTATATCTTGTCGATGAAAAACATGATGAGCCAGTCCCTTTCCCTTCTTGACCAGGATATTGCCCCTTTCACCATCATCTTTGAAAACCCCGATGCCCGCGGATTCCTGGCCCCGGTGCTGGATAATTCTCAGGCCGTGATAGAGAATGGTGGCCACGTCAGAGCCGGCAGCCGCAACAATTCCACAGTAATCCTTTATCATTTTAACTACTGCACCTATAAATCCCATGATATATAAATTTAACAAAACAGCGGATAACGTGGTTCAGTTTAATTGGATTAATGATCGAATTAATGACCGAATGATGTCGGATTATCACTTGAGATATTTCCCGGTCCAGCAATAGAGACAGAGGTTTTCTTTCGGGAGCCCGATGGCCTCGACCATATCATCAACTGTCTGGAATCTCAAGGTCGTGACATTTATGTCTTCGGCTATCAGGTCCACCATCTTCTTGTATTTTTCAGAATTGGGGTCGGTATATTCCGATACGTCCTCGATGTCCTTACCCTCGATAATTCGAATGGCTTTTCTGGCCGCCAGCTCGAAAATGCTCCTTGTCGAGAGATTGAACTTACATGGGAACATGAGGGGAGGACATGCAGGTCTCACATGGATCTCCTTGGCACCCCTGTCCCACAGCTTGGCGACCGTGAAGTTCTTCAACTGGGTTCCCCTGACGATCGAATCCTCGCATATCAGTATTCTATTATCCTTGATTATCTCCTTCACCGGAACAAGCTTCATTCGAGCCACAAGGTCGCGGGTGGCCTGGACCGGAGGCGTATAGCTCCTGCCGTAGCCCGGCGTATATTTGACCAAGGGCCTCCGATACGGCTTTCCGGACTCCATCGCATATCCGATGGCATGGGCAATACCAGAATCAGGGATACCGGCAACAAGGTCTATCTCTATATCCTTATCACGTCTTGCCAGTGCCTTACCGCACCGCTCCCTGACAAGCTCGGTGTTTATCCATTCATAGTTTGAGGCCGGGAATCCTGTGTAAATCCATAAAAACGCACAGGTCTGGGCCTGATTTTGCCCTTCCTTTTTGGGCTGGATGCCGCCCTCGTTTATCATGACGATCTCACCGGGGTTCAGATGCTTCACCACCTTGAATTCTATATTTGAAAAGGCGGTGGTCTCCGAGGTTACGGCCCATTCATCCCCTTTCTGACCGACAATAAGGGGCCAGTGCCCGTTTTTGCCCCTTGCACAATAGATTCCGTCCTTGTTCAGCAATAGGAATGAGCATGAGCCTTCGATGGCATCGAACATCTTTTCCATGCCATCTATCAAATTATCACCTTGTGTTATCATTTTGGCCACAAGCTCTGCCGGGTTCGTGGAATCGGCTCCCATCTCACTGAAGGATATGCCCTTCTTCAACAGCTCACCGGCCAGTTCATCAACATTTTCTATTAGTCCATTCGTCACAATGCAGAAGGGGCCGAATTT
>JAGLSY010000197.1 GCA_023135545.1 Thermoplasmata archaeon
GTTCCGATAATGGGGCTGGCCATCGGACAGAGGACCACAATGGGAACTGCATTCGGCGCAATACTGGCTGCCGCCGGGCTTTACATGCTCAGCTTCACCGACAGTCTGGTGATTTCCTGGGGCGATTTACTGGTTCTTATCGGGGCCTTTTTCTGGGCTGCCCAGGTGCTTGTAATCGGCTGGCTGTCCCCGCAGACCGACACTATCAAGCTAGCTTTCGCAGAATTCATGGTATGCTCCGGTATCAGCATGGCCGTTGCTTTTGCCATTGAAACAACAACCTGGCAGGCGGTTTCCGATGCCGCCCTACCCCTTCTTTACGGGGGTCTGGCCTCCGTGGGGGTGGCCTACACCATCCAGATATTGATACAGAAGAAAACCCACCCGGCCCACGCCGCAATCATCATGAGCCTGGAGGCCGTCTTCGCGGTTCTCGGTGGCTGGCTATTCCTCGGGGAAGTCTTATCCATCAAGGGAATAATGGGCTGCTGCCTGATGCTGGCCGGCATGGTGTTATCCCAATTATGGGGCCTCAAGACAATCAAACATACCCGAAATCCTCCCGAAAAGATAATTAGTCCCAATTGATTTTCAGGCCCATGGCCATCAAGCAGATTAGAGTCGGAAGGGACAACTTCAGTTACCTGATATATTGCCAGTCTGCCACCCCCGGAGCAATCGGGGACGGGGCAGAAGCGGCCCTGGTGGACCCCGGCTTTGATGCCGCGAAGGCGCTCGCCCGCATCTCCGAACTCGGCCTTGAACTCACTTACATTATTAACACCCATCACCACGCTGACCACACCGCCGCCAACCAGCCGGTCAAGAAATTATTCTCATGCCAGATATTAGCCCACCGCCTTGACGCCGGGAAAATCAAAGGTGGTGTCGATGCCCTGGCCCAGGACAATGAAGAACTGGATATTGGCAAAGTCAAAGTCAAGATAATTCATACTCCGGGCCACACCAGGGGTGGAATATGCCTTCTGGTGGACGATGAATTCTTACTGACTGGCGACACTTTGTTCATAGGCGATTGCGGCAGGACCGACCTTCCCGACGGCTCCAACTCCGAGATGTTTGACTCGCTGAACAACAGGATAAAACCACTGCTAGACGATTTAATTGTGTATCCCGGTCACGACTACGGACCCACGCCCTTCGACACGCTGGGCAACCAAAAACATACAAGCAAAGTGCTGCTGGCCCGCAGTCTGGAAGAGTTTTCGAGGATACCTTAAATATGCCTCTCCAACGAAGCCCGCCCCATCCAGTGGTAATCCCCCCACCCTTGCGCCACTGCGCTGCCCAATTTTTTCTTTTTGATCCTCGCTGCGCTCTTAGTTCGAATCGCTACGCTTCTCGAACTAATATTTTGCGCAATTGATGCAAAATAGGGCTCATTCCTCCTGCGTCAAACCAAGGTTTGACAAAATAAATGCACTTTGGGATATTTGACCAGTGCATTTAAAAAAAGAAAAAAAGGGGTTATAAAGAAAAACTCGGGTGAGCATGCTCGCTCGGAGGCCGATTGTTACTAGATTAATCCAAAGGGAACTTCATGCCCGTCCCCCCATGCCCTGCTCGTGGCGCTACGCTGGCTTTTCCCGAACCCCCAAATGCCTGCTCGGAGCGTTAATCAATAAAAAAATCAAGTACTCTCTACCTTCCTCATCTCCCAATTCCTGTATCCATTGAGGATCTTCCTGAACCCGGATAATCTTTCGTCCAGGTCTTTATCACCGGTGTGAATGAGAAGCCTCGGGGTGGCCGCCAGCTTCTGGGGTGTGGCCACGATGATTATATTGTCTGGCCCCGCCTTCTTTATTATTTTCTCGCTGATTTGTTGATTGCCCCTGCCGAGCACGAATCCCTGGGCTCCGATGGGCGTGATGACGATGCTGGCCTTCGGGTATTTGTTCAGAATGTCAAGTAATTTGTTTTCGTTAAGGTCCAGGCCTATCAATCCCCTCTTCTGGACGGCATCGATGCCGAGGAAAGAAGTTTCCAATCCCAGCTCTTTCATGAGGGCTGTTTTCACAGTGCCGGGCCCCAGGATGTAAACCATATCTGGTTTGCTTTTAATTTCCTCGGCCAGAGATTTTGCAATCGCCTCTGCAAATTCCCTTTCATCAGGGGAAGAAGGGGATTTCGCGCTCTGGATGTTTGCCTGGTCAAAAGGTGTTTTTACGATGCCAAATAGAGACATAGCCAGTTCCCCGTTTCGGAGCAATTCCTCATCGGCATCCACAATCTCGGCATCTGCCAGGGATTCCATGTTTCCGGCAAAGGTCTGGATTGCTATGGCCGCGGCTTTCG
>JAGLSY010000198.1 GCA_023135545.1 Thermoplasmata archaeon
CCGTCGCCGCCGCAGAAGGCGATGATGTCCACACCGGCCTCTACCAGTTTCGCGACCCCCGTTTTTGTATCCTCGGCATTTGACGGATCCCCTGGCATGTAAACCACTTCATAACCAGTCATGCCAACTTCCTTGAGACAATCCTCGCCCATGGCCCCGCCGCATGTGTAGATTTTGTCATTGAAGTTGGCGAGGGCTTGCAGAAATTCCAGGGCACTGTCCGGAGCAACCGGTTGGCCTCCCATCTTTGTGGCCTTCTCTTGGGTCGCCTGGCCGTCGCTCCCCTTGAGGCCCACCTTGCCGCCAATGCCAGCAATCGGGTTTACGAGAAATCCCAGTTTGAGCATGCAAGGTGTATTTCATTACATGATATTAAAAATTGTATTTTTAAATCTCCTCTATAATCCCCCACTCTTCCGCCAAGCTGGCAATTGAAAATACCTCCGTTGGAGCAATGTATACCCGCCTTCCGACCCCCCGCCGCACTGAGACAATACTGGGACCCATGCTGATACATCAATGATATCCCTCCCAGGTTGTTGGCAAAAAAATATGAACCACCATGTCAATACACTCCCAGATGGCAGACCGCAACTTCAGCCCCGAGATCCACGAGATAATGGCCCGGGAGATGGGCGAGATGGGAGCGTATTTTGTAAAGAAGCAATGCATGGAACTGGCCATCATGCCGGACCACATCACCACGCGGGATATTCCCAGGCTTGCCAGCGCACTGTCGGCGGCCATGGGAGATTTTGGCGCAGACAAGTCCAGAAGGATAATCAGGGACATGTATGCCCTGATAAGAATTGAAGAGATGATGCGTGCCGAAGCCGAAACGAACTCTCAGGATTAATATTCTGGCCTGTCTTATTTCAGCCCTTTTTCAAGTATACTCTATTCAAATGCCAAATTATTATTCGATGGCCGCGAGAACGTTCTGGAAGGTCTCCTCGATGCTGTTGCCAGTAGGGATATTCTTCAGTAGCCCCCGCTCCTCGTAGAAGCCTATCAGAGGCTCGGTAAGGGTTCTATAGGTGTCCAGCCGTTTTGTCACTGTGGCCTCCGTGTCATCATCCCGCTGGAAGAGTTCCCCGCCGCAGATGTCGCATTTCCCCTCAACCTTCGACGGCTTGCCAGTTATGTTGTAGACCGCGTTGCAATCCCTGCAGGTTCGGCGTCCCATCAACCTTCCCATGAGGATTTCCGTGTCCACCACGATGTTGAGAACCATGTCCACGTTATCTGTGGCCTCCATGGCCCTGGCCTGCTCCATAGTTCTCGGGAAGCCGTCCAGGATATAGCCGGATGCACAGTCCGGAAGTGTGATTCTCTCTTTAATCAGGGAAATTATCAATTCATCCGGAACCAGCCGGCCGCTGTCCATGTATTTCTTAGCTTCCAGGCCCAACTCCGTACCTTCACCCAGTGCCTTTCTCAGCAAGTCACCGGTGGAAATCTGTGGTATTCCGAACTTCTCGACCAGCAACTGTGCCTGCGTACCCTTTCCCGCTCCCGGCGGTCCCAACAAAATTATCTTCATCAATATTCCTCCTGATATCAAACACACAAATCGAACTAGTGGTAAAGCCCTTCCAGTTCCTTCAGAAACTCATCCTCGATAAAGGTCTTGGTGCTGGTCACGCCCTTCAAGCCTCTGATCTTCTTTATAACGACTCCGGCAACCTCGTTGTGGTCACTCCCCTCTACACGAACCACAAAATCCACAGAGCCCAGGACAGGAGTAACCTCTATAACCTCCTCCATCTTTAGAAGTTTTTCATAAACTTCTAACTCCACGCTTGGCTCCACTACCACCAGCACTATACCTCTTGTCAATCAGGCCACCGCTTTATGATAATGCCGCAGGAGATATATTATTTTCCATGTCTAATCATGCTTCCATGATGTCAGCAAGACCCCGAGCACGAATATCACGATGGCCAACACCACCAGGATGACAGTGCTCGTCATCAGCGTCCCCTCATCCAGGGTAATCATGGCGGCCCTCATGCCCTCGTTCACGTAGTACAGTGGCAGGAAGTTGGCAACGGTCTTGAGGAAGTCCGGCATAGTTTCCAGCGGGAAGAAGGTGCCGGAGAGGAACATCATGGGGAACATGACGGCATTGGCGGCCGCCTGGGCTCCATCCGCATCCTTCACGAACCTGGTAATCAACATACCGATCCCCGAGAAGGCAAAGACGTTGAGCAGGACGAATAACGGCAGGAAGAGGTTGATGTGCGGCCTCAGCCCGAAGAGCCCCATGCCGACCAGCAGAATCGAGATGGTTGAAAGGACGGCCATGCACAGTTGATAGAGAATATTGGCCAGTAGCCACTCCGACCGCGATAGCGGCGTAGTGGCTAGCTTTCTCAATATGCCCTTCTGCCTCAGTTCGGTGTTCATTCCCACGGTGCCGAAAAGGGCCGTGGTCATGACCGACATGGCGATGATGCCCGGGGCGAAGAAATCGATGTATTCGAAATCATCCGAGACTGTGGTCTCCATCTCAAGAACCAGAACATCGGGCGCGCCGCTGGCTCCCTTGTTGACCCCGTCGATTATGGAATTCAATATGCCGATCTTGGTCATCGCCGCACTGTTGGCCGGGTCGTAGACTATCTTGACGCTCACGGTCTCGTTGACCGGCAGCCCCGTCGTTCGCGAGAGCATTATGGCATCGAACTGGTCCGAGTATCCTTCCGGAATTATCAGCATGGCATTGGCCTTGTGGTCAATAAGATACTGGCCCGGCTCCTCCGATGGGTCAACATCGGTCACGCCGAACAGCCCGGTGGAGTTTATCATCGCGGTGAGGTTCCGGGCATTTGGGCCGCCGTCCAGGTCCTGAACCAGCAGGTCGTACTCCATCTCTCCCTGGTCCTGGAATATGAAGCCGAAAAGCAACATCAAAATGATTGGAAATAGTAGTACAAAGAACATGCTGGCCTTGTTCCTGTGAAACTCCTTGAGCAGCATTATGAGGTTGGCGTAGATGAGTTTTGCATCCATCATTCCTCACCCCCAGTGGTAAGGGACTCGCCGGTAAGCGATAGAAATACCTCTTCCAGGTTGGCCTTCCTGATGTCCAGCCCGTCGTATTTTATGTCCCTGGCCTTGAGATTGTTCAGTATTTCCACCACCTGGTCGTTGTTACTGGCCTCGATGGTGACGGTTCCGTTTTCCCGGTTTTCCAGGGTCAGCCCCAGGTTCTTGGCCACCTCTTCGACCCCGGGGCCAGCACCCCTGATGGACACATGGATGGTCGAACAGTATTGGTCGATCAACTGGCTGGTGGTTCCGTGGGCGATTATGTCGCCCTTGGAGATGATCGCCACATCATCGGCCAGCACCTCGGCCTCTTCCATGTAATGGGTCGTGAGAAAGATGGTCTTCCCGCTCTTTTTCAACCCCTTGATGACATCCCACACATCCCGCCTTGCCCTGGGGTCCAGGCCGGTAGTGGGCTCGTCCAGGAAGACGATTTCCGGATCATTTACCAGCGCGACTGCAATCCCAACGCGCTGTTTCAGACCGCCGGAGAGGTTCATGTACAGCTGGTCGCGGTGTTCGGTCAGGTTCACCAGCTCCAGCAGCTCGTCAATGTCCGGCTCTCCCTTGAAGAGCCGGGAATAATATTGTACGGTTTCCCGAACGGTAAGCCTGTCAAAGGAGCTGAATTCCTGGGGCAAAACCCCAATTCTCCGAAGAATGTCTGTTCTATTCTTCTTTATATCCAGCCCGAGTATGTTGACCTGGCCAGATGTCGCGGTCCTTATGGTCTCGATAATCTCCACCGTGGTGGTCTTGCCGGCCCCGTTGGGCCCCAGAAATGCAAATACCTGACCCTCCTTGACATCGAAGCTTATCCCGTTTACCGCGATCAACTCGTCATAAACCTTGACCAGCCCCCTCACCTGGATGATTGTCTCGGACATGTTCTCAACTCCTCTTTCTCAATCGCCTTCCGAATGGCAATATGTACCGTCCGAAGACTAACGCATATAAAAAAAAATCGCTGGAAGGTAGTATTAATCCACTCATCTACCTGATAAAAAGGCAGCACATGTACTTCCCACCCCAGACATTGATATCCCCCCACCGTAAGCCTTATCTTTTATCCTCGCTGCGCTGGCCAACCCTCCAGAATCAAAACCCGGGTTTTGATAAAATAGTTGCGTCCAGATGAAGGGAAGACGCGCAACTAAAAAAGAAAAGGGTCACTCATCCTAAATCAAGCCCATTACATGTGCTTGACAAAATAGTTGCATGGACTTCAAGAAGTCCACAACTAAAAAAGAAAACTCGGGTTGGCCTGCTCGGAGCATAAACCAAGCCCCACCCCACGTACCTGGAAGCCAATTCTCAACTTAAGCTCTGAAACATCTTGGTCACCAGCCTGACATCCTCTTCGGCACCTATGTCCACGAAAATGGTCTGGGCTTTCTTCAGCATTTTGGAAGCACCGTCCACATCCCCGAGCACCTGCTGGCCCTTGCCGTATTCCATATATCTCAGTCCCAGGGTGTAGGGGCTTTCCAGATTTTCCACCAGGGCGATGCTGGCCTCGAAGTTTTCCATGGCCCTTTCTCCATTCCCACCGAGGGCATGTGACATGCCGATGTTAGAATGAACCGCGGACAGTTGGTCCACGGCACCCAGGCTTTCAAAGATGGGCATGGCTTCATTCGAAAACTTGAGAGAGTCATCTGGCCGGCTCATCATGTTGCTGCACTCGGCCAGTCCCACAAGGCCGTAGCCGATTATCCTGGGCTGGCATATTTCCCTTCCAATTAAAAGAGCATTATTAAAGCCTCTGTAGGCCCCCTCCAACTCCCCCCTCTTCATTTCGAGCAGGGAAAGGTTCACCATTATGCGGGCCACGTCTATCTGGCTGTTCAGCTCCTCGGCTGCCGCGAGAGCCTTTTTCAAATCCTTCTCTGCACTTTTAAAAGATCCTATCAGGATATCGATATTTCCCCTCTCCATCAGGGCTTGCATGGTCTCTTTCTTTCCCCCCTCTTCCAATGCCACGTCGATTGACCGGCCCAGGGCCTGCATGGCACCCTTGTAATCTCCTGTTCCTCGCAGGATGACTCCCTTGGTGAGAAGTATGCTGGCCAGAGGCACCTCCCCATCATGAGCGGATGCCAGCTCCTCTGCAAGTTGAATATCTTCCATGGCCTTGCCCGGTTTTCCCCTCCTGTTCTCTATCCTGGCCGTGCGCACCAATGCCCCGAGCCGCAGCCCCGCATCATCGGCATCTGCTACCTTTCTGGAAAGCTCAAGCGCCCCAGTCCAGTCACCGCCCAGGTTCATCACCTCGGCAAGAATGTCCACCACTTCCAGATTTTCTCCGCCGGCCAGCCCGTCCAATTTCCTCAACATGTCCAGTGTCATGGCGAGGTTGGAGTTGGACACAAGATAATTTCTTATGCTGGCGGCGTGCTCGCATCCTCTTTCAACAAGACCAGCCTCTATGAGATGATAGAGAACCTCGGTGGGCTCCTCGTCAAACTCGCGGCAGTAATCGGCAGCCCTTTCATGGGCCATTTTCATCCCCCTCTCCCCGGCCCTTTCCAGGATTGCCTGGCCAACGGCCTGATGAAGCCTCACCCCTCCATCATCATATTTCACGAAATAGGCGTTTGCAGACAATCCCTGCGCCTTCCCAAATCCGAACAACTTCATGTTCCAGGGGTTGAACCCCCCTCTCAGCACCGAGCACAGGGACAGAAAATCAAAGGAATCCATATCCTTGGAGATTATCTGCTCGTATATGTAATCCTGAAATCTGCCGGTACCGGTTTCGTCATCTGCCAGTTCAAGGGCTAGAGGGTGACCGCCCACCGACTTGGCCAGTTCGGCCCACTTCCCCTCATCAACTATCTTCCCGACCTCCGCGAGAAGAAGTTCGGAAGCCTCCACGTCCAGTCCATCCAGCTCCATCTCCCGAACACTGGCATCCACATCCACGTCCTTCCTGTCATAGAAGCCCGGAGCCTTGCCGGACAGGGTGATGAGCTTTGAATTT
>JAGLSY010000199.1 GCA_023135545.1 Thermoplasmata archaeon
CCCTTGGCGATGGCGGTCCTGCAGGCCTCTGCCTGTCCCATGTAACCTCCGCCGGTGGCGTTGATGTCTATGTCCACCTTATCGCCCTTCTTTCCGGCGATTATCAGCGGTTCCTGGATCCTCAGCCTGGCCAGTTCCGGTGTCAGTATCTCGAGGGGTATCGAGTTGATCCTCACGCGGCCCTTTCCCTTCTTGACGGTGGCCCTGGCGATGGCCGTCTTGCGCTTTCCGCTCGTGTTCACAACCTTTGTCGCTTTTCCTTTTGCCATCCAAACCCCTCAGAAATCAGCACCCAGATTCCTGGAAACATCTCCCAGGGTCATCTTCTTGGTACTTCCTTTGTACTTTGCATTCTCCACCGTGACGAGCTTGGCACTCTTGTGCTCCGAGGGAATCCCGATGCAGGTCATGACGCGCTTGTACGCGCTCCTGCCCTTGGGTTCCTGGTACGGAAGCATTCCTCTTATACTTCTTCGAAGCAATCGGTCCGGCATCCTCGGGTAATAGGGACCTTTCCGGTTCCTTCCCGTGACACCCATGTTCCGCCTCTGCTTGTAGTCGTCCAATATGGCGGTCCTGTTTCCGGTGATTATTACATTCTCGGCATTGACTATGACGATTTCCTCGCCGTTCAGTGCCTGCTTGGCCACGTATGTTGCCAAACGTCCTAAGATATGTCCTGTTCCATCGATAATCTGCAAAGTATCACCCCATTATCCTGACGCCGCTTCCTTTCGGGTTGCTGGCTGCCAGTTCCTCTATTTTCATGAGCTTTCCGCCCGCGCTCTCCAGCTTCTTCTTGGCACTCTCCGATGCCCTGAATGCGGCTACATTCACGGCCTTTGTGATGTTTCCGGAGCCAAGCAGCTTTCCTGGGATGACGATCGTGTCTTTATCCTTCGCATGCCTGTCGATCTCGCTCAGGTTGACCTCGCTCCACCTGGAACTCGGTTTTTCCAATCTCCTTGCAATGTCCCTCCAGATGGCCGCATCGTTATCGCGCGAGACCTTCTTGAGCTCAAGTATGAGACTGGTTGTGTTCGGGTTGGTCTTTTTGTTTATTTTCAAGTCTTACTCCTCCTGGGAGATTATCCCCCAATAACCATATCTATAATAAGGTTTTGCACAAATTATTACATATATACAGGCATATTCTCTATTGATGGCACAGATATTATTGCCCTATGACGGCTCCGACCACTCGAAGAAGGCCCTTGACAAGGCGCTGGACATGCTGGATGAGAATGACGAGCTTATCGTGCTCTACGTGATTCCTGCGGCCCTGATAAAGGAGTTCGAGAACATCGACCCCGATATTTCCAGGGCAAAGGCCCACGAGATGGTCAACAAGGCCATAGAAATAGCCGTGGCCAGGGGTAAAAGCGCGACAGGGCTTGTGAAGGAAGGGGATGTTTCGGAAGTGATAATCAATTTTGCATCGGAGATCCAGGCCAGCCTCATTGTAATCGGGTCGATGGGCATCAGCAAGATAGGAAGGTTCAGCCTCGGCAGCGTGGCGGAGAGGGTGACCAGGCATTCGGACCGGCCGGTGCTTATAGTCAGATAAATCTAATATGAAAAAGATCGATTGCCAACAGGGGTTCTATGTTTATAATGTGGCTTCGAAATCCTCGATGGTCAGCTTGAAATCATCGTCCGCAACGATGGTCCCTTTCTCCTTGAGGAACTCCCTGGTCATGAGCCAGTATATGAGAGCCAGTGACCTTCGTCCCTTGTTGTTGGAAGGTATCACCAGGTCCATGTTCCTGGTCTCGTTGTTGGC
>JAGLSY010000002.1 GCA_023135545.1 Thermoplasmata archaeon
ATGTTGCCTTCCTCCTTCATCTGCTTGAGCAGTTCAATAACAAAAAAAGGATTGCCTTTACAGGCACTGGCCAGATGGTCTATGAATGATTGTGGGAATTCGTGGCCGGGGTGCATGGCTTCCACTAAAGATGATACAGAATCGCTTCCGAGTTGAATAAGTGGCATGAGCACATAACTTCCTTCCTGGCTCATCTTATCCATTGTGGCTTGCAGACCGTCGCTCATCTCGGGCCGGAGGGTCCCTGCTATCATGATCTTCTCAGACCTGATGTTCCTAGAAAGATAGTTCAAAACAAACAGCGAGGAATCATCTGCCCAGTGCAGGTCCTCCAGAATCAGCAGAAGCGGTTTCTCCGAGCTTTTATCAGCCAAAATCTCCAGAACCTGGTCCGCTATCCTCAGCCTCTCGTTTTCCAGCTTCAGGCCTTCGAAGTCCTGCCTTACAAGGAATCTGGCTGAGGCCAGGGATGCCAGTTCTTCCTCCACCGGCTTGGCTTTTTCCATGTCTCCATCCCAGGATTCAAGAACCGCTCCATGTCGATCTTCTATTGAGGAGACCGTTGATCTCAATCGAGCTGTCATGTCCGGATGCTCATTTCCCTTGAAAACCGCAGTCAAAAAGAGATTGTCTCCATGTTCCATTAATATCTTCATGTCGCCGTATTCCAGCCTGCCCAGACCCCCTATTTTCCGGCCAGAGGAATCTATGGAATCGCGGATATAACCCTGGATGGCGGTGAGCATTGCGGCAAATATGTCCGGGTCCATATGCTCCTCAGAAGAACTGGCATGGGCCACAAGCAAGCCGGCCTTGTTGATTGCGAAGATCTCAGAGAAGGAAGTGAATTTCTGTTCCGAGAATAGCGGGGTATCCAGTAAATTTTCCAGGGCTTTGGAGATCATCAAAAAAGGATGGGAAACATCTGAAAGCGCAGCACCATCCAGTACTATAAAATCCTCTTCATCGGCATGCTCTTTGAATTCTTGGACAAGCCTTGTCTTGCCGATTCCTGCCTCGCCGGAGAGCAGGACGGTCGAACCTCTCCCCTCTTTTGCTCTTTCCAGGTGCTGGGTGAGAGACTTTAATTCTGATTCCCTCCCGATTAAAGATAGATTAACTGACACAATTCAACCTTACAAAAAATAAGAATTCACATTATATAATGTTATGCTAGGGTGAAAATGGTAGATGTTTTGCCGGCTTAACGCAGTCTCCCCATCTTATGGCCCGGTTCCACTGGCGCATCCCATTCCATCAGGAATTCGCAGTGGTCGGCTCCATCCCTCTCGCACTGGGTTTCGGTGACCGTGCCATTGGTCTTTGTCAGTTCGAGCATTCCCTTGAACACGCCGGTCCAGGTCTGGCAGGCATACTCGTTGTTGGAACCCCTTCCCTTCACCTTTATCACGGCGCGTCTGTCACCCAGTTCCACATCGAAGCTGCCGTTGTTGAATGCTGTATGGAAATTCTCCGAGCCCTTTTCCAGAATTGATCTGATGTCCATGTAATCCACGATAAATGATAAGAATCCCAGGTCTTTCACGGTGGCCTTTCCGCATCTTTCCAGGTTTTCCTCGCCCTTGTTTTTTGCAATCCAGGAAAGAATTTCCATGCTCAATTCATCATCATACCATGTATCCTCCCACATGTCTGCCTGAAGTTCTGCATTTGGTATTGATGAAATCATGCTGTCCAGACCATCCTGACCCCATGTACTCTTTACAAAATTCATGTAGCCCAGTAACACTGAGCCTTTAACTTTTCTATCTTCCATATTCCCTCACCCAAAAATGTTAATGTTGTTTCTCACATATTAGTTTTTTCATAAGCGTAAACTACCAGGCCATAAATGACCTGGCGTTACCATACTGGCCTGGAGGTTCACATCCCATAAGCCATATGGCCAAACTCGCAGAGGTTCAAGCTCTGCGTCCATTTGAAGATATATTGATGGCCATACGGCGGTGTTCCTGTTATTGCAGACCGATTTCTAATTGCGTAATCCATATTTGACTATACGCAATTAGAAAAGCAAACATGAATCCAAGCATATCCCAACTCTATGTTTGATTCGATCTCTGACTTAAAAGACAGAGTGTTCTCGGTCAATTTGCAATAAAAATTATGAATAAGACAGCCTTCAATTGAACTCTGAGCCCAATTCAGCGAAGTCGGCCTAATTTCTTGCCGGGAGAGACAGCTTTCCATTCCATCAAGAATTCGCAATGGTCTTCCCCATCCCTCTCGCACTGGGTTTCGGTGACCGTGCCATTGGTCTTTGTCAGTTCGAGCATTCCCTTGAATACGCCTACCCAGGCTTTGCAGGCATGCTTGTCATTGATGCCGCTTCCCCTGATCTTTATGGTCGCGCCAGTATCCTTTAAATCCACGATGAAATCACCTTCATTGAAGGCAGCGCTGTAGTTTTCGGAGCCTCTTTTCAATATTGACCTTATGTCCATGTAATCAACGATGTATGATAGAAATCCCAGGTCAGTTATCGCATACTTGCCGGCTCTTTCGATATTTTCCTCTCCTTTGTTCTCGGCTATCCAGGCAAGTATCTTGGAGCTCCAACCATCATCGTACAGCATATCCTCCTTGATATCAGGATCTAGACCGATACCAGAAATAAGCTCATCCAGACCATCCTGTCCCCAGGAATTTTTGACAAAATGCATGTATCCGAGCAATACCGAACCTTTAACTTTTCTATCTTCCACTTCCTCTACTCCTATTGAGTATAAATCTCACAGAGTATAAT
>JAGLSY010000020.1 GCA_023135545.1 Thermoplasmata archaeon
TCCAGCCTGGTTGCCAGGCTCTCATTGGCACCGCCGGATGTAGTCGTGAAGTTATCGGCAACCTCCGAATGCACCGGGCCCTTGCCGAGCTTGTCCAATACACCGGGTGCGGCGAAGGTGGAAACAGGGCTCTCATCGGTATTCGGTCCGTAAATCACCATATCGATATCGGTGGGTACATTCTCCCATTCGAAGGAGAAGTAGGTCCTGAAGTTCTCCTTGTTGACGAACATCCCCTGCTCCGGAATGCTCACGTAGAAATATCGGCGGTCGCCGCTGTGAGATGTCTGGCCGTTGCCGCCGCCCATGGTCGATGGTGAATTGATATAGGAATCCGCATCGCCTCCGAAGCTGTAGTTCACGGCGGTCCCGCCCCCGACATTTATCAGGATGGCCGATGTCGCCATTCTCGAGAAATAGGTGTACGTGATATTGAGCCAGTCATCGGTTTCAAGGAATTCGTTGATGAGCAGAGCCCCTGTGATATAGGAAAATTCATACTTGGAGATCGCCAGTGTGGTGGTCACCCCGCTGGCTTCATTGTACCTGGTGAGTGTAACCGCGGAATCCGGGTCCCACCTCGGGTTTCCAGCCACCAGCCGCATGGCGGTGGAGTAATTGACGGTTATGTTCACAACCGACGGCCCGATCCCGTCCGATGCCGAGAAGATGATGGTGCCGTTCTGGAATAGGGTGTAGTTGGCCGGGCTGGCCAGCACAACTTGAGTGGTCATGGTATAGTTGGCGTAGACCTCGGTTCCCGGGTAGGAATCCCCTTCCCCTTTCATTATGATGGAGACAAAGCCTGTGTCCAGGTTCAGTTCATGAATAAGGATGTCTTCATAAACAGTGGGACTGGTTACATTCCAAGCCCATACTCCCCATTCCCAATAATAATTGAATATCACATTTGCATCAGTGGGAACGGGATCCAGTGTGAAATTTATGTATACATTGTCATCACCATCGATATCTTCTGAACCATCTGTTATGTAGACCGGGGTGTCGATGCCCTCATGTACGGACTGTTCGTTCCGCACAACGGTCTCCGAGCCGATTACCACATCACCGGAGGAAACATTCGCCTCGAAGGGGCCGTTGATCTGCGCGAGCTCCGAATATTGCCAGGGGTTGACATCCCCAGGGGTATGAAGGCTCTCGGCGGCGGCCAGCGGCTCTGACAACACCTGAAGGGCCCCGCTGTATGAGCCTGGCAGGGCATCCTCCGGGACAGTGATATCCAGTGTGAAGTTGGCACTATCTGTTATGCTGGCCGGTGCTCCGGACAGGCTAAGCCAGTCATCCCATTCGCGGGCTTCATATCCTTCAAGATATATGTCCCAGAAGGTGCTGGTGTTTCCGTCGCTCTTCAGCATCAGCCAGAGATTGTAATCGTAGCTGTGGAAGGGCTGGCCCAGCTCGACCTCCAGCACATTGGAGGAGGCCTGCGAGCGGGAAAGGATATTCATCTCGTATATGGTGGGAACTCCCCCGTCCTCTCCCCCTGCCCAGTCCGAGAAAAGGGTGAAGGTGGGGTTGGCCCAGGGCTCCATGGTCGGTTTGTAGAAATCGACGGCAGCGGTCATGGCCCTGATTCTCAGAAGGGAGACGTTGACGGGAATAATATTGGTGAGATTGATGAGGTAAGGTGTCTGGGGGTCGCCGCAGGAGGTGGAATATTCCCAAATTGGAACACTGCGCTCCGGGACAATCATCAGGTCAGTGGGAGAGCCAGTATTTTCCATTTCAACTACATTTGAAATAGAAGACCCTGGCGAAATCACGTCAGGGAATGAATAAAAATTCGAATCCCAGTAGTCGGACGGAGAGATAGTGTGCTCGGAGAGCATGATGCCATCCTGTTCCAGGGCCAGCTCCACGGCGGCAAGGGCATCCAGATATCCGGAGCCCTGGGTAAGGACATCGCAGCCGCTGTCCCGCGCCGTCGATTTAAGAATCCTGGCCACGGTTCCCATCTCCGGAATATCGCCGCCGTTGGCAGTCCCGTAGGCCTGCTGGACAAGGGCCGCGACGCCTGCGGTCACGGCGGCCGAGAATTCGGTTCCGATGAAGGTTGCGAAGTTGCCGGCACTTCCTCCGGCAACGTTGCGTGTGGTGAGTGGAAGGGATACGCGGCCTGTTCCGACGGCTGTAAGGTCCGGTTTGGCGGCCCCGGCCGCTGTCGGGCCCCTTGATGAATAATCTGCCGCATTGCCGAAAATGTGCAGGGGGCCGTCGCCCTCGTAGGCGTTGTCCTGCGCCGCCCCGATCACCAGTCCGTTCTTGGGAGCCGGTGAGCATATCGTGCCGAAACCCGGGCCGTCGTTTCCTGCCGGGCTCACGAAGGTCACCTCTCCTTTCAGATATTCCACGGCCAGATAATCGATGTACTGGGAATTCTTGTCTATGCCGCCGGTGTAGGATGGCTCCACCGCGCCCAGGTAGATCACAGAAGCATCGTCCCCGGTCCCCGGGAGGCCGTCGAAGCCCTCTGCCAGAAAGTGCAGGGAGCTGTGGAGGTTCTTGGCTGTTTTCCCCACACCGATCAGTTTTACACCCGGTGCTATGCCGGTCATGTTCACATCTATGCTGGGGCTGGGGTCCTCCACATTTCCGGCAGCCGCTATTATGCCCGCCGCCACCGTCCCCCTGTTTTCCGGTTCGAAGCCATCCATCTCGAATTCCCCGAAGAAACAGACGACATCGCCGCCGGCCGGTATGGGCATTGGGTGCTCGGAATCTATGACTATGGACTCCAGGTCTATTATTCTGTGAGAATATGGAAGGGCATGCTGGCCGTCGCTTATGTGATAGATGAAGCCTGCCGAGTAATCGGGAATGCCATCGCCGCCGGGCAAGCGGTTTCCACCGGTGTCCAGCATGTCGATCGACAGGAAAGGCGAGTCCCTCTCGGCGACCGGGTCCGAGGCATCAAAGACGTAATCCGGAACCGGATTGTCCTTGATAATGTTCGGGTCAGGATTCAGGTCGATAATAACCTTGTCGTAAACTCCTGGCTCCTCGGTATCTGTCACCAGAACGCCGACGTAGTTCTCGACCCCCACAACATCCTGCAGGCTCCTGCTCGGATGGAATCCGTAATGGTAAATCCCGCTCTCTGATTTCAGCTCGTCCGGAAGGTCCAGGGTAGTTTCGGGAAACTCGACATAGCCGAACCATGACATGGTTTTCACGATATCGGCATCGAAATCCGTCGTGGTGGAAACCATGTTGCTGTCTCCGGGAACCGCGTCCTGTGCTATGCTGGGTGTCGTGTGGTTGACCACGAAAAGCTTGACACTCACATGCTTGGTATCGGTTTCCAGTGCCCGTGTGATGGAGCGTGGAAGTGCTAACTCCACAAAGCCGAAGTCCGTGAATTCCGGGTTGTCTTTGTTCCCCTTGTAATAATAAAGCTCACCGGCCTCTGCGCTGTGGTCGTCCAGCCTGGTCGAGTCCCATGCCCCTCCATCCCACATGTGCACGTATGGATTCTCCACGGTGTCGGGTGAAAGGATTACCTTGTCGCCGTCCTCGTCCAGTCTGTAGGTTTCCGCACTGTACGGTGCATAAATTACGATATCTGGTTTGTGGGTAAGGAAGGGGGAATAGATTCCGGTTCCCAGGTCGAAAAGCCTTACCGTCGTATCCTGGCTGCCGGCAAAAACATAACCCAATGATGGGCCGATTTCAAGGGCCGTTACCTGATTCTCGTACCTGTTATAAAATATGTCATCGATGAGATAGCCGGCAGGGTCTATTTCGTAGAAGGTTCCGTTGGATGTGCCGATCATGATGCTTCCCGAGGTCCATACAATGCCGCCGATAGCATCTACTTCCATATGAGCCAGCAAGGGATCGTACCCCACAGTTCCGTTCCAGCCTTTCACAATGGCTCCGGTGGTCGAGTTCCAGATGAAGACACGACCATCATCTCCTCCCGTGGCTATGAATTCACCGTCCGGTGACCA
>JAGLSY010000200.1 GCA_023135545.1 Thermoplasmata archaeon
GGCTCGATGTAATCCGGCAGGTTGTAATTGGTTAAAGAGCCGGGGATGAAACGTCCGGGAATGGCCCTGATGCCCGTCGTCTTGGCGAAGAGCTTGGTCGGCTTCTTTCCGTACTGCCTCGCCGATACCACAAGAATGTCCTTTGGCTCATAGACGGCCAGCATCTTGGCGGCCACCCTTACCCTCTCGTCGGTCTGCTTGACATCCAGAACGTACAGTCCGTCGCTTCTCACCTTGAACAGAAACTGCTTCATATCCGCGCTCTTCTGCTGGGTTCCGATATGAACTCCGGAAGTGAGGTAACCCTCCTCCGGTATCAGCAATGTCTTCTTGGTCTCTTCTTGCACTTCTTCTTGCACAGGCTCTTCTACAACTTCATCGGTCATTTCAGCCCTCCAGATCTTCTGCTATCCTGATAAGCTCGTTGAGTTTCGCTATCCTCTCGCCGCCCACGGCCCCCGTCTTTATCGCGTAGGAGCCGAAGGCCACACCCAGGTGAGCGATGGTCTCGTCAATTGTCTCCCCACTCCTGTGGGATATGACGGTCTTGAGGCCGTTGTCCATGGCCGTTTTGACCGTCTGGATGGTGTCGGTCAGTGTCCCGACCTGGTTGGGTTTGATAAGTATGGCATTGGTCGAGCCCAGCTCGATGCCCTTCTCAAGGCGGGACTGGGTCGTCACGTAGAGGTCGTCCCCCACGGTGAGGCACCTGTCGCCTATCGCCCTGGTAAGTTCGGCATATGATTCGAAATCGTTCTCGTCCAGCGGGTCCTCGAGGATGTGAAGTTCAAAATCTTCTGTCAGTTTGATCATGTAATCTATCTGGCCGTGGGAATCCAGGACCTTGTCCTTGTAATGGTATTTACCGTCCCTGTAAAGCTCCGAGGCCGCAACATCCAGTGCCGGATGGATCTCGATCCCAAGGTCGCTCTTCACCTGGTCGCATGTCTCCCTCAGTATCTCCAGGGCCTTCTCGTTGGTCAGCTTGGCCACCCAGGCTCCTTCGTCGCCCTTTCCTATCGCGGTATCGGGCAGCAGGGCCTTGAGTTTCTTGCCCACCATCTTGTGGGCGTAGGCGTTGGCGAATACGCTGTCGGCCACGTTATCTGACTTGGATATTACCAAAAATTCTTGAATGTCTGTCCCGCCGATGGCGTGCTGTCCACCGCCGATGAGGTTACCCAGTGGGTTGGGCATGGATTTCGTGAACTCTCCGATATAGTCGTATAGAGGAATTCCCAGTGTTGAAGCCGCGGCCTTGGCAACAGCCAGTGATACGGCCACCGCGAGATTCCCTCCCATCCTTGAAAGGTCCGGCGTGCCGTCAACCTCTCGCAGGAATGCATCTATCTTCTTCTGGTCGTGGGAATCGGCTCCGATAAGTTCCGGTCCGATCTCGGCGTTGAAGATGGCTATGGAAGTGTCGACTCCTCCCTCGGGAAAGGCCTTGACCTCGTGCTCTCCGGTGCTGGCACCGCTTGGAGCGGCCGCTGTGCCGTATCCGTTCTCGGTGATAACCTCTACCTCGATGGTCGGGTTTCCCCGGCTGTCCAGTATCTTTCTTATCAGGATATCCTCTATAAGGCTCATGTGTCCCGGCTCCTCTTGACCGTGATTGGAAGAAGGTCCATGTTGAACTCCTTCATCGCGATGTCTATCGGATTGATTATGCCCTCCGGCACCTCTATAAGAATTGGAGCGCCCATGCTGATCTGCAATCCGCGTGCTCCGATTATCCTGGCAAGTTCGAATCTAGTGTATTCCATGTGGATTCACCTTGAAGTTCACCGTACATAACTATCTATTATAAAGGTTTTGCAATACTATCTTCTATGCATTGCAGGGAAGTGGGGCAGGTCCTTGTGTTTTTTATCGTCCATTCTGTAAAAGAGGCCAGCGTAGAGGAGGACCGATATCACATAGAAGACGAAGGCGATCAAGAAGGGAGATACCATATCGCCAGTGTCCCACATAAATCCTCCAATGATAAGGCCGACGGCATGGGGCATCATCCAGGCGAACTGGACAGTGCTGTTCGCGGTTGCTCTCGCACATGACGGAATGCGGCACATCATGAAGCTGGTCATTATCGGTCCGGGCACGTTCATCAGGGCGGCCCTTACAATGAATAGGACAACCACGATGGACAGCCAGGGTGTGAAGGGGATGGATATCATGGCGACCAAAGCAACCAGATGGAATGCCGTGGTCGTGAGGATGGTGCCCCGCTTCTCGGCTATTCTGGGCACATACACGATCATGAGGGCCATGATGAAGGATAGTAGAGCGAAGATAATTCCAATTATCTCCAGGTCCAAATAAAACCTCTCTTGGAAATAGTGGGGAAAGAAGGGAACCAGCATGCCGGCACCCAGTCCTGTGAAGCCGGCCGGCAGGGCGAACTTGAAGAGGAGCCCCCAGGGCTTCTTTTCATCGGAACCGGCGTCCTCCTGGCCCCGCTTAAACTTCCTTTCCGGCCTGAGCCTTAGAATTATAAGCACCCCGAAGATATTGAGCAGGAAGGCAAGAACGTATATCATGCGGTAGGCGGGCTCGCTGGCAAAGTCGAAATAGGTCATGAAGAACAACGGGACGAAACCACCTATCAACGTGATCATTCCGGCGCCCAGTTGGCCGATTATCGCGTTCAGGCTGAATAAATACTTCCGCCTTTTGACCCTTGTTTTGACGGTCAGCAGGGCATTGAAGGCAGGGCCCCAGAAACCCCCGCTGGCTCCGAGCAGTACGGAAGCCAGTCCGAAGATCAGTAGAGTGTCGAAGAAGGCGAAGAGCATTATTCCCAGGGTTCCGAGAACAGCGCTGAGAACCAGCATCCTCTTACGCCCGTACTTGTCGGCCATGAAACCGCTGGCCAGCAGTACGAAGACATGGGCAATTTCCATTATACCGGCGAGTGTCCCGAAGACCACTGTCGAGTAGCCCAGTTCCTTTAGGTAAAGAACCAGAATGAAACCGTTGAGGGCAAAGCCCAGAAAGTGGACCAGGCCGGCTATTATCATCAGCCTGGCATCCCGGCTGAAGCCCCTGAACCGCCCCAATGAACTTCTGCGCCTGGCCATATGGGAACCGATAATACAGGCCAGATATTAAATCATCGCCGAAAAGCGGTCAAAAAACTATATATCCATTGCCAATATCGGTGAACTGCAATGACCATCGAAGACCAGATAAAGGATATCGAAGAAGAGATTCAGAAAACTCCCTACAACAAGAACACACAGCACCATATCGGAAAGCTGAAGGCCAAACTGGCCCGGCTCAAGGACGAGCAGGAGAAGAGAAGGGCCGCATCATCGGGCGGGGGCAAATCATATGCCGTGAGAAAATCAGGCAATGCAACCGTGGCCCTCGTCGGGTTCCCCAGTGTCGGAAAATCCACCCTGCTCAACAAGGTAACGGATGCCTCCAGTGAGGTCGGAAGGTATGATTTCACCACACTGGATGTCGTCCCGGGCATCATGGATTACAAGGGCGCGAAGATACAGATCCTAGACCTGCCGGGTATCATCAAGGGAGCGTCCAAGGGCAGGGGGCGCGGCAGGGAGGTCATAGCGGCGGCCAGGAGTGCCGACCTAATCATCGTTATGGCAGATGTCTTCAGGTACGATATCGACCTCATCGTCAGGGAGCTTTACCTGGCTGGCCTGAGGCTGAACCAGAGGCCGGTGGATATCAGGATCTACAAATCTTTCAGGGGCGGGCTCAACGTGAACCACACGGTGGAGCTTACGCAGATAGACGAGGAGATGGTGAAGACGATAGTGTCTGGCTATGGGATAATCAACGCCGATATCGTGCTCCGCGAGGACATAAACGAGGACCAGCTCATCGATTACCTTTCCGGAAACAAGGTCTATGTCGATGCACTGGTCGTTCTCAACAAGATAGATCTGCTGCCGGAGGAGGAGGTGAATAAAGTAATCGACATACTGTCCGAATCGGGCTGGAACGTCTTCACCATGTCGGCGGAGAAGGACATGCATATAGACCAGTTCAAGGACTCTGTTTTTGATATATGCGAGTTCATCAGGATCTTCCTCAAGCCGCAGGGCCAAGAGGCAGACCTGGTTGAACCGCTGGTGGTCAAGGAGGATTCGACCGTGGGAATTGTCTGCGATTATCTTCATCGGGATTTCCGTGAAAGGTTCAGGTATGCCAGGGTATGGGGGCCCAGTGCCAAGTTCCCGGGCCAGAGGGTGAGTATTTCCCATATTTTGAAGGATGAGGACATTCTTTCTATCGTTGTTCGAAGGTAGTTGCTTGAGTTCATAGAGTTCGTACTGCTGAGGGATTGTACCCTTGAGTTCGTGGAGTTCTTTGAGCTTACCCTTCATAAATTAACTCTACAGACTCTCCAACTCCATAAACTCACTAAACTTCCACATTTTTATATTATGTATCCTTTCACGAGTCTGATAAAATGGATTTCAATCTTTCCAGGGAACAAAAAATGGTCCGCGACACGGCCAGGCGCTTTGCCGAAGATGAAGTGAAGCCCATGTCCCACGACATCGACCAGTCCGGGGAGTACCCCTGGGAAGTTCTCAGGAAGATGGCGAAGCTGAACATGCTGGGTCTTGCCGTGCCAAAGAAATACGGCGGGGCCGGTGTGGATTCCATCTCCTATGCCATGGTCATCGAGGAGATCGCCAGGGTCTGTGCATCGACCAGTGTTATCATAGCGGTTCACAACTCGGTCTGCTGCTACCCCATCTACAAGTTCGGGACCGACCGGCAAAAGGAGAAGTTCCTGAAGCCGCTGGCACAGGATGGGATAATTGGGGGCTTTGCCCTTACTGAACCAGGGGCCGGCTCAGATGCAGGGGCCGTGAGAACGACCGCGGTGCCGGACGGTGACCATTATGTTCTCAACGGCGACAAGATCTTCATCACCAGCGGCACTGAAGCAGATATCCTTTTGGTTATCGCCTCCACAGATCTCTCAAAGGGAACCAAGGGTTTGAGCACCTTTATTGTTGAAAAAGGAACGCCTGGCTTCACCTATGGGACAACCGAGGACAAGATGGGCGTCAGGG
>JAGLSY010000201.1 GCA_023135545.1 Thermoplasmata archaeon
CAATCGAATATCATCGCTCCACCCCTCCGGCGTCCCATCTGGCTCCTCCTCAACCGGCGCCTCTGACTGTGTTATCGGGAAGGCCAGTATTGCCATCATGCCCACGATTATTAAAATAGAAAATAACTGTGTAATTCTTCCCCTGGCTGTCATATCCTTCATTTTGATTATGGTGGTTATGGATAATAAGGTTTATGATTCTGGTGTTTGAAAAGGAAATATACCTTGCTGGTTCTTTGCTTTACCCGCCATCCTAACGCCCAATCGTTATGCTGGTAATCGATAGCGATTGGGCTCGGTCGCACGGACACTGGGCAATGTTGGATGCTTACCGTGCTCCGGCCCCCCGCCACACTGGGACATCAAAGTTACCCATGCTAACCATCACTGTGACCCACGTTGGCAGGATACTAGGACCCTTGGCTTCTGGATGTTATGGATGCTTGCCAGACACCTTGTCATACCAGTCCATCAGTTCCTCGTCGCTCATCCCATCCTCATCCTCTTCTTTGATCTTGAATCTACGGCCGATGCTCTTCGCATACTGCTTGATGATGTTCCAGCCAGCATCGTCCCCCACGTACTTTCTGATTACCAATTCCGTTCTTCTCAGGTTCGCCCCGAAGGCCCCGATGATATCACCCCCGGAAATCACGATGAAGGACGATCCCATACCAAATTTTTTCCTGATGTAGGGCATGAGATAGGTAGAAAGTCGGTCGTAGGCCGAGGGAGCCAGCACCAGCTCGATATCATGCTTTTTCATGGGCAGGAGGGGCAAATCCTCCTTCACCAACCAGTAGAGGGTGTTGTCATCCGGGGAGAGGAAGCCTTTCACCAGTTTTTCCTCTTTTTCGAACTTGGCCAGCATCTTGCGTATCTCGCCCATCCTGAACTCGGCCTTGGTGTAGAGTGACAAGCTTTCGGCACTAAAAATTCCGAAGGATGAAATAATGAGCCAGAGAACTCTCTCCCTCGCCTCCTCTTTTCCGTATCTGAAGAGAGGGGTCAGGTAATGAAAACTCTTCACGTCCCTGAGAACGTGAAGCCCACTCACCAGGCCGCTTAAAGCTTGGGTGGCATTGGTGTAGCTGAGAGGCGTATAATCTATAATCTGGCTCCATTTCATCTTGTGCTCCCGGTCCAGAATCGTGACGATGTACTTCATGTTCTTATCGATTTTACGGTGTTTGGCCGCCTTGTAAAGCCCCATCTCCTCCGGGAGGGCATACGTCATGAATTCAGGAATTACCTGGCCCTTCTCCACGACTTCATTCTTGTGAAGCTTCTTCAGGGGAACGGGGTCGTGAACCCTCACACCGGTCTCATGGTCCGATTTGAAACCTCCTAATTCTATAAGGCCAGTCATGACATCGTCGAATCTTCGCTCGGGCGCGATGTGCTGCTTCCAGAGAAGGTATGATACAAATTGCTCATCGCTCAATTCCAGGTCTATGACATTGCCTTTCAGCAGCCAGTTCCTTGACCTGACATAGCCCGCCTTTTTGAAGGCTCGCAAGGCCTTTTTATCCAGCTCTTCAACACCCTTACCCAGCGCCCCGGTGAACCTGATAACATTTAGATAATTTTTTCTGTAGAATTCTGCAAAATTATCTAAAGCCTCCAGCACCTTCTGAAGAAGCTCGGGCTCGTCAAGGGCCAGCTCCCTGATTTCAAGGCAGCCGCTCATCTCCCACATCTCCATCATACCGACCAGTCTGGGGCCGTGGTAAATGGTGTAATACCAGGCATCCCCGAACCTCATTCTTATTTCGTTCCTGTGATGGAAGCCGAATGGGTCGAAGATGGTGAGAATCCGTATCTCATCCTCTTCCTCGCCCGTGAGGGGTCTTGCCAGGCTGTCCAGCTCCTTTTTCCACACGTACAATTTCTGCCCCTCGCTTCCCATGACCGAGACCTCGGCCAGCTTTCCGGAGCCCAGCAGTTCTTTGATGTATTCCATGGCCTCCGTCCTTCTCATCCCGACCTGCCTGGCTATGTCGTACAAGGATACCGGTCCATAGGCTGTTATAACCCTGTTGACCAGCCATTCCTTACCATCTCTGGAGGAGCGCCGGTTCTTCAGTCGATAGTACCTGTTCCGGGTGGACCATGACTCGAAGTTGGGGTCGAGCCCTACCCTGTCGGCGGGCAGTCTGGCTATCTGCATGTTTCGGTCCAGTTTCTCGATTATGGACTTGAGGGAATCCTTGGGGAGGCCGGTTATATCCTGCACTTTGAGAATGTCGGAGCCTGGGTTGCGGCCGATGGCCTCAAGAACTTGCTTATCCACCTTGCCAAGCTCCTCTTTCCGGTAGGCGCTGATAAATGCCGGCGCGTCCTTCTTCCTCACAAAGCACACGCTTCCGTCCCAGAAGCGGCCCTGAAGCACTTCCCCGTCCTTTCTCAGCTTTCCCCAGCCCTCCAGACCGTCAAGGCCAAGCCTGGCCGCCACATCGTTGAGGGCCCCAACCGAACCGTATCTCTCGAAGTAATCGTCAATATTGTCGAATCCTATGAAGTGCTTCTCAAGCCAGTACCTGTTCAGCCTGTCCCTGGGAATGAGCAAGCCGCCATCCAAATTCCTCAGCCCGGCATAGTCCTGCGCCAGCATGTACTGGATATAGGGCTCGGTGAAGGCCCCCGACATCAATTGGCCGGTGGTGGATTCCCGGTCAAGAACCATCTCGATTTCAGCCTCCGACAGTTTCAACTCGAAGGCCAGTTCCTCCTGCGACATGGGCCCGAAAAGTTCCAGCCGCCCCATGATAACCTTTTCCATCAGTTTTTTCCGGTCGCCCTTCGGCTTGACGGCCAGCCGTCCCCATATTGGATAATTTTTCCTGTCCAGATCGACCTTGGCAACAAGGTATTGCCTTTCAAGTATGGTCAATATCTTTCTGGTGGTGGCACTGTCCCATTCCATCTCGGTCGCAATAGCCAGCCCTTTGGAGATTTCCTTTATGGACACGGCCCCATCGACATTATCAAGGATGTCCAACACAATTTTTCCCTCGGACGTCAGCTCCCCCTCCGAGCGATAAACTGCCGCGTAATTCCCGGCCATGTCCGCCGGAACCCAGAGGCTCTTTCCGGCCCACACCGAATGCACTTTTCCTTCCCTGAGCAGCTCGCCACACCATCGGGCCAGTTCCTCAGGCTCCGCGTCCGAGAAATCGTAGACACTGCGCCCCTTCCTCTGGAACAGCTCCATTGGGCCAGCCCTTCTCAGAAGTGGTATTATGTCGCCCTTTTTCATGATGCCATCCACCTTTCCGGAAAAATGATTGATGACACGCTGGCTTTCGAACTCCGGCCTGATGGTCCCCGCCCCGCCGATCCTCTCCAGCACCTTCCTGTGCAACTCCTTGAGAAGCATGGTCCGGTCGTGCATGAGGACGATATCCGACATACCGGCCAGCACCACATTGTGAGCGAATGGCGAGGGTATGTCCTTGTAATCCGAATAATTGATCTTCCTGGTGCCGCCTCTAATAGATTTTATAACATCACTGGCATTCTTCAAATCCATTACAGAGTTCATTATCTCGCTGTAGGTCTCCTTCACAATCGGAAAGTTCTTCGCGTCCTTTATGGCCCGGAGCACCTTCTGGGACCTCTGCATCTGGCGGCCGACCGGCACCTCTTTCCCCTTGTAATTTCTGAGCACCATAAAGCCACGGGTCGAGCAGTGCCTGAACCTATGCTTGAAGATCTCGGTGTCGACGATCGCCCTCTCCAGCAATTCTACCAGTTCCCCCTCCTTGACCAGTTCGTCGAGGCCGGACAGCGGAATGTGCTTGGGCAGGGTAAGCATGAAGTTATCGTCGGTTATGGAAACGCTGACGTTGATGTTGAACTTGTCCGAAAAGGCCATTGCATAGGCCCTGGACAGAGCATCGTTCACCCTCCTTCCGAAGCAGAAATGGAATATCATATTGGGATTGCCCCTGGAGTCTATGTGGCCCTCCACGAGCAATTCATCGTCGGTTGGCAAATTACTGTCAAAGGCCAGCTGCTCCATGAAGTAGGAAAGAATGCTGTTGGCCCCCGACTCGTCAAGATGGTATTCCTCGACCAGCCAGTCCTTGATATTTTTATCACCAGCGGCAATCCTTTCACCCACAAGTTCCCTGAAATTACCAATGGCCACCGACAAATCAAAGCTGCGGGGCAGCATCTCGCCGGTCCATGACGGAACCGTTGGCCTGCGGCCGGTGGCATCCGTGACGAAGAGGCTCATGCCCCTGGCCCTTTCGAATCTGTAGCTCTTGCCTCCCAGGACAAAGACATCGCCCTGGCTCAGCTTTTCCACGAAGCCCTCGGACAGCTCCCCCAGCCTTCCGCCTTTGTCCGAAAATACCTTGAAGTTCGCCTCCTCCGGAATGGTCCCGCTGTTCAGGTAGTAGATCAGGCGGCTGCCCTTCTTCGCGCCGAAAGTGCCCTCTTCCTCATCAAGCCAGAGCTTGGAATAGACGTTTGGCATGTCCCGGCTTCCCAGGTACCTGAGCACGGCCAT
>JAGLSY010000202.1 GCA_023135545.1 Thermoplasmata archaeon
GGCATGCTCACCCGATCTATGTCATGGTCGACCGCGCTTTTGGCCAGCACCGCACATTCAACAAGGTCATCGTTGTCAAATACCATGAACCTGCCCTTGCTCTCCTCCCCGACACCATGCCCCGACCTGCCGACCCTCTGCAGGCCCTTGGCGATGGATTTGGGAGAACCTATCTGGCATACCAGGTCAATTGTTCCGATGTCGATGCCCAGCTCCAGGGAGGTGGATGAGATCACGGCTTTAAGTTCTCCATCTTTCAGCCTGTCCTCCACGTCCAGTCGTGTTTCACGGCTCAAACTTCCGTGATGGGCCGCGATATTCTCCAGACCCAGCTCGCCCAGCTTCAGCATGACCTGCTCTGTTCCGCTCCGGGTATTCGTGAACACCAGGGTCGTTCGTGTATCATCCACCATCTCCTTCAGTTTTTCGTACATTCTGGCATTGACGATTTCGAAGGGCAGGGAGGTGATGTCATTAACCGGTGTCACAACCTTGATGTCGAAGTCCTTGCCGCCCTCGGCCTGCACCAGGTAAACATCCCGCATCTTGCGCCCCGAATAACCGCCCAGGAACTTTCCGATCTCCTCGATAGGTGACTGGGTGGCCGACAAGCCTATCCTGGTCGCCTCCTTACCGATTCTGGACTGCAGCCGCTCCAAGGTCACGGACAGCATAGACCCCCTTTTCGAGTTGCACATCTCGTGTATCTCATCGGTGATCAGCCATTCCGCGCTTTTCAGATTCTCGCTGAACTTCGGGGTCGTTAAAACAATGGCCAGCGATTCTGGCGTTGTTATCAAAATATGAGGGGGCTTCCTAGCCATCTTCTGCCTTTCATAGCTGGTGGTATCACCGGTGCGAACCCCGACGCGAATACCGGGGGCTTCCTCGCCCATCTCCGCCGCCAGTTCTCCCAATTCGGCCAGCGGCTGTTTCAAATTCTTGTCAATATCATTTGCCAACGCCTTCAGCGGCGAGACATAGACACAGTATATCTTATCCTCCAGCTCGCCTTTATTCTGTTTTAGCAGGAGTTCATTGATAATCGACAAAAAGGCGGTCAAGGTCTTTCCAGAGCCAGTGGGTGAAGAGATCAGCACATTCTTTCTTTCGTGAATTATGGGAATCGCAAAAGCCTGGGGCTCGGTAACGTCATCGAATTTGCTGTCGAACCAGGCCTGGATGAGGGGCAGCATACTCCCTAGGACCTGCTTTTTGGTGTGCTTTTTATTGACTTTGTGTATCATAATCTACCTTGTGTTCAGAGCACCGGATGGCGATGAACGACTGGGATTGCGTTGCTGGGATATGTATTTTGCGCAAAGTTTTGGGTTAGGTCCGCTGGCCACCTCTCGCCTGGCTGAAGATGCCGTTGCTGGCTATTGCTTTGCCCACCTGCCAAACCCCCCACCATGTTGAGTATTGTTATCACCCATGTTAACAAACACTGTGACCCCCATTGGCACGTTAATGGCTCCCACTGGTGCATTGAAGAAGTTGGGAGATGAGAATCAAACTCACTAAACTCAACCAACTTATGGAACTCACACAAATCTAATTTTCAATGGGTTATATCTCAATCATTAACATTTTCGCAGTTATCTTTATTAATATGGCCAATTATCCCAGCTCACCGATATCATGTCTTTGCTAATGTGGTACCTTGTCGCCCTCGGGCTAATCATTCTCTGGATACTCATAGAGTATGTGATCTGGAAGAGCAAGTACTATGCCAAGATGGAAAAGTTCAACCTCAGCTTCTACGGCCCCTTCCTTATGTGGAGGACCCAGAGGGGCAGAGATATTATCGAGCGGGCCTCGAAGAACAGCAAATTCTGCAAGTTCTATGGAAACATCTCACTTGCCATAGTGGGGTTTGCCATGGTGACCATGACCGTAACCCTGATGTGGGTGGCCACCCTGGTCATCAGAATTCCGGAAGCCAGGCAGATAGAGCCCCACATGCTTCTCGGCCTGCCGGGACTCAACCCGATAATTCCTCTTTGGTACGGAATATTCGGCCTGGTTATCGCCATCATAATCCATGAGTTCTCTCACGGTATCATGGCCCGCCACGCGGATGTGAAAGTGCTCTCTCTTGGTCTCACATTCTGGATAATCCCGATGGGAGCCTTCATGGAGCCAGATGAGGAAAAGATCATGAAGATAGATGCTGCATCCAGGACAAGGATGTTCGCAGTCGGCCCATCGTCCAACTTGATAATAGCAGGTATTTGCTGCCTCATATTCTCCGGCCTGCTCATGGGTGCCGTGGTGCCGGTGCACGAGGGGGTTGGAATAACCTTTGTGGATGAGACATTTAACTTTGATGATATCGAGTTTGCCACCCCGGCCAGCAACATCAGCCTGGAGGAAGGCATGGTCATTACATCATTCAACGGCTCGGACATAACAGATAGGGTTGATTTCACCGTGGAACTCAATAAAACAACAGCCAATCAAACTGTGGATATCGAGTACATGGCAAACGGCCAGCTCATCCAGAAAAACGTTACACTGGCCTATAAGGGCTATTACCTGAGGAGCGAGTGGGGTGACAAATACGATGAGAACCTGGAAAAGAA
>JAGLSY010000203.1 GCA_023135545.1 Thermoplasmata archaeon
CCTTCTCATCTTTCCTTGCCCAGTAAGATGTCATGATTATCAAGCTGGTGCCGGTTATGAACATCATGTACATCCAGAAGACCACATTATACCATAGAGGAGTCTTTGGTACCTCTCCGGTTATGTCAATGGCATGAACCACATCGGTCTCGTTGAAGGTCCATTCCCAGTCCTCACCGCCGCTTATCGGGGCCGAGCCCACCGATGACCCCCCGAAATAGAAGGAGCCCAGCGGGTCTGCAATCATCCAATAGCCGGTCTCATCATGGAGGTAATAAATCTTCAAATCTGCATTGTAGTATGCTGCTATGCTCTCCTCGGCATTTTCAAGGTCGCTGGTCGTGTCACCCGCATATACCGCGGCAAAGGCGTGGCCGTCGATCAGGTAGATCCTGGGTGTGCCCCCTATCTCCTTCACCATCGCCGCAATCAGGAGGGAATAATCCTCGCAATCACCGGTTTTCGTGCTCAAACATTCCTCCGGAGATTGCCATTCATCCACCCCCTCAGGTTCCAGCCTGTAGGTCAGCATCCCGTCGACATAGTCGAATATCGCGGCGATTTTACTCACCTTGTAGCCCGGGCCCAGGTGGGTCGTGGCGATGCTGGCCTGATACGTGATAGAGGGAGAATCGGGAGTCACCAGCTCGTTAGCCCTGTCAAAGTAAAGATGATAATTTATCTGATAATCATAGTCATTCTTCTGGACTTCATCTATCACTGTGATGGTGCTGGATTCGAAGGGCACCCAGTCATCCGAGCCGACCTCCAATTTATACCAAATGCCATTCCGCTTTTCCAGGATTTTCACCAGCATCCGGTACTCCTGCTCTCCGGTGCTGCCAGTCCCCTCAATGTTAAGGAGGCCGAGGTCCCTTGTCTGGTCCTGCCCGATGGTCTGGTTCACGTACTTCTCGAACCGCTGGCCTGTGTCCATCCATTCAAAGGCGAAGGCGATTAGAAATACCTCCCTCCTACCATCGTTGCTGGCCGTAACCTCTATTACACTACCGTAATCCCTGTAAAAATGGCCCAGGGAAAACAGAATGCTGATGTCCGGAGAGGTGTGGATGGTTCCAGAATCAGACGGAACGGGGTCCATGGAAAAGCCGCCACTGGCCATCGGTTTGAAATAATCCGAATCCGAGAAACCGCTCCTGGGCTGTGAATAGGTCATTGACCAGACTCCGCCGAGGATTGTCATTACGAATATTATGGAAAGGACTGCGACAGCCAGCTTTTTCATCATCGTAACAAGTAAAGAGGGCTCCCATGATAAGTTTTTTGCCGGATGGGTTAAGTGGAAATGGGAATTCAACTTTCTTTCGGAAGCTTGAAGGCTGCGACTTGTCCAGGCAAGCTGTACAAGTCTAGCCGAAAATGTATTCCATTTACTGAGATTTCAACTTCGCTGTGCTCAGTTGAAGGCACGAACTTGAAGTCATCACTGGTAATTGTAACGCTTCAAGTTCTACCAAAAATCTTTTTCGTGTTAATTCTAGATACTGGCTAAGAAAAAGATTGATGGGCCCGCCCGGATTTGAACCGGAGTCTATAGCTCCCAAAGCTACAAGTATAACCAAGCTAGCCCACGGGCCCCATTTGCTTGTTCTGTGAATGCCAGATATAATAAATACCTTTTGGCATGAAAGCAATATAATTCCATACCAGCAGAAATATTTATTACTCTCCAGACTATCAGCAGGAAGAACACCGCCGTATGCTCATCATAAATATTCAACTGAACTCGAAGCTAAATATAGCTTCGAAAAATTGAGCATATGGCCTATGGAATTTGACTTTCAGGTCAATTTTGACCGGATAGTTCAAATGGGCCTATGGTCTAGTTGGTTATGACGCCGCCTTCACACGGCGGAGATCTCCGATTCAAAATCGAATGTGTGCAAGCGCACTCGATTGAAAATTCGGATAGGCCCATATCTTTTTGAAAAAACTCATTTCATCTGTTTATTCGGACTCACCGTCTCTGGTTTCCCCCGCCGCTCATGCTGCCTCGATTGCCATGGCCACTCCTTCTGCGGCGACCGCGGCTCTGTTGATTGCGTGGCTTGTTACGCGGCTTCTGGGTTTGCGATTTACGAGGTTTGGGGGTGCGCTTCTCAACAGGCTTCAGCTCGACCTTGGCCAGATACGGTTTCACGCTGAACACCGGAATTGATTGCTTGATAAGTTTCTCGATGTCTCTTATGAATGGGCGTTCTTCAGGTGCGCAGAGAGATATGGATATGCCATGGCAACCGGCTCGAGCGGTCCTGCCGATACGGTGGACATAGGTCTCCGCGACATTCGGGATATCGTGGTTGATGACATGAGTTATGCCCTCGACGTCTATGCCCCGCGCGGCAATGTCGGTTGCAACCAGTACCTTGACATTGCCAGCCTTGAAATCTGCAAGGGCCTTTGTACGGGCAGTCTGTGACTTGTTTCCATGTATGCCTTCCACCTCTATGCTGGCGCGCCCCAACAACTTGACAAGCTTATTGGCTCCATGCTTCGTGCGTGTGAATACGAGTGCCCTGCCGACCGCCTCGTTCTTGAGAATGTTCATCAGGACGGTGGATTTGTCTTTCATCTCGACCAGCATCAGTCGCTGGTCTATGAATTCAATAACTGGCTTTTCAGGTGTGACATCAACCCGCACAGGGTCGTGAACCATGCTTTTAGACAGCTTGATTATATTTGGGGGTAGAGTAGCAGAAAAAAACATTGTCTGTCTTTTCTTTGGGAGGTATTCAAGAATTCGACGAATATCATAGATAAAGCCCATGTCCAGCATCCTGTCTGCCTCATCCAGCACGAAAAATTCCACATTATCCAATATGACATAACCCTGGTTTATGAGGTCAAGCAGTCTGCCAGGAGTCGCGACCAGGATATCAACACCCCTGTTCAGGCTCTTCACCTGGGGGTTCTGGCCGACACCGCCAAAAACAACCACCGAGGTAACGTCAAGGTATTTACCGTATATTTTCAAATTATCGTATATCTGAGCCGCCAGCTCCCTAGTTGGTGTCACGATCAGAGCCCGGACGATTCCACTCTCACGCCTACGCTGATTCTTGGCCAGGTACTGGATGATGGGTAATGAGAATGCTGCGGTCTTTCCGGTTCCGGTCTGGGCGCAACCTAGCAGGTCCCGGCCTAAAAGTAATGGCGGTATAGCCTGGAGCTGGACCGGTGTTGGCTCGGTGTAGTTGATTTCACGCAATGCGCGCTTGATTGGCTTTATCAGACCAAAATCAGCAAATTCCAGATCGCTCATATGGGAACCTTCGGAGTCAGCGCTAAGGTGGGGTATTATTAAACATGTTCCACGTAATTCAGATATGAAATTGCCATGGCCCGCCAATCTTTTTTCCCCAAAGACCTTTTTTACCAGTTCCCTATTCCATGACCTATGGGCTTGCTCACCATTCTCGGCCAGGCACTGTGGTTCATACTCCCAGCCCTGGCTCCCAGCTCGGGCGCGGTGCTGGTTGGCGGCGGCACTC
>JAGLSY010000204.1 GCA_023135545.1 Thermoplasmata archaeon
TCTCGAACTGCATAGCTATATCACCTTGGTCTTTTTCTCTTAATAGTGCTGGCAAACCTGTATGTGTGTCCCTTTGTTCACCATATTTATTCTCTAGGCCATAAGCAAGGTATTGTTGTGCCATTCCGTAGCACAGTTCTACCACTGCTACTAAATGAACTGGATCATCTTTGAGTTTGGCAACACTCGCTTTGATCTCTATTGCTTTTTTTAAATGACCATCTGCCTTCATCGTTAATCACCTGTTAATTTTCTGTTACATAGTTACAGAAGTTCTGATTAATAAGCTTTTCTGTAATTGTGTAACAAGAATGAATTTACTTCCGCTTGTGCCTAACCCTAACAGCTTCACCCTTCTTGCTCTCCACCATCTCGCAGGCATTCATCTTGGCGGTGCCGGTCGCCACCAATCCGTTCTTATCCACGATGCAAATCTCATCGCCCACGCGAATCCGCGTGTCGGCATCCTCAACACCCACCGCAAAAAGATTACCAACCAGGTCGAACTCGTGCATCTTCACCCAATAGAGCTTCTTATCGGCCATGAGCTTTCCGAGCTCCAGGGTGGGCGTCAGAAAGCCGCTGGCCTCCGAAACCATTGCCAATTGATGGCTGCCCTTCTTGATTCTCAGAATAGGGTACCTGCCCCTGACATTGCACCCCTGGAAAAGGTCGGTGGCATCCTCGCCCCACTGGAACCTGGCAATGCTTGTCATTTCATCGATGGTGCGCTTCTTCCAGTCCGGCCTTTTATCGCCTGCCCCGATTGTAGAAAGCGCCTCCTGCAGATTGACAAGGGACTGTGCATCTGTCGGGCGTTCGTCAACCGTGAATTCCGCATCCAGGCCCTCGAAAAGCTCCGGCTCCATGTGAACTATGACATGTTCATATTTATTGATAGCCAGATAATCCTTGAGAAGTAAATCAATCATCTTTTTCTCGTCTTCGTACCAGTGGCCGGTAACCGGAATATCATAGTGCTGGGCAGGGTAAACAAGTTCCAGCTCCCTGGGAACCAGGCCGAGGGGCGAAGTGATGATGAGCTCGTGAACCCTGTGCGCCGCTCCGGAAGTCTTGATGGCCTCCCTGAACTTCTGGTGGCTTCTTGATTTGGAATATGGTTTCCTGGCAGAGCAGGGCAGTATCACGAGGATATCCAGGTCCGAGGGCTTCCAGTACCTGGTAAGCACCCGTTCGCGGAACCTTTTCACGTCCGGGCGGTCGATGGAAAGCCTGGTGGTGGCCTTGAACCCGGGGCCGGTCACCGGAAATCTTTCCTCCTGAAAATCTGAGTAATTATGGTCCATCAGCCTGAGCATGGACACCAGTTCGGGCGAGGTTTTGGCCCTGTACTCGACGAACTGGCGGAAACTCCTCTGGGCTATCCTCCCTCTTATCTGCTGGAGCTCGGTCTGCATTGCCAAAAGATTGTGGGCCAGGAGTTTTTCATTGGCCGAAGCGTCCAGGTCACAGCCACGGCAGGCGCAGGCTTCGGGGTCCACATCTTCTGAAGCCATAGCTCCATCCGGAGTAAGAAACATTTTCTTGCGGGTGAGAAATACCACCCCTGCGGCATCCAGAATGTCGGCACCCATGTAAAACAATACAGCCAGGTTCTGCGGGAGCGCCGCCCCAGGCAGATAAAGGATCTTTTGATAGCCGCTGGCCTGGCGCAGATGCGTCATGACGTTTACAAATCGGAAAGGATTCTGATAAAGTTCCAGGGCGTTCTCCAGAACAAATATGTCGGTGGATTCCAGCAAGCCGGCGATATCCTCGTCCGAGATATCGGGCCTGATGACAGCTACGTTACCTAGTACGGAATAATCCGGGGTTTCGCAATTCCCTGGCTTGTGGCCAGCCGGGATTCCCGAGTAGGGCGGCAGGGCGATCTTATTTTCACCGATCTCAATGAAAAGCCCTTCCTCATTTTCCTTCAGCACACCGCCGGCATATCCTGGGGCTTCCAGTCTGGCACTCTCCGGAAATAGGATGTTGGGTATTGGAAGTTCCCACCCATCACCCCTGAAAACACCTGTTCTGGCTGTCGCGGCCCTCAGCTTGACTTCGAGCATCGGGACATGAATGGCATTTGCTGATATAAAGATGGTGAATCACTATGGAATTAACCATGGATAAACTGCAGTTGAGTAAATCCAATACGCATCCCCTCTCAGGAACATATCACCGTCCGGCATGACCTCGATATCATAGGCCGCGGCATCGTTGTACCTCTCAATTCTGGTTACCAGGCCGACCGAATCGGTTTTCAGCTCTCCTGCGGTGTAGCCCTCTGCAACCGATGGGAAGCCCACCAGGTTCCAGCCGGCCACCAGGTTGATGGTGGTTCCAGAAGGCTCAAATCCCCAGCCAACGCTTAGGTTATCATCCCCTGCAGGCTGATTGTCCGTGATATGTACCCAGAAGCCCATCCCATTGTTCACCATTGGCATATCCTGTATTCCCGGATAATTAATGTCGTAGGTCTTCCAATGGTCTGCCTGGTC
>JAGLSY010000205.1 GCA_023135545.1 Thermoplasmata archaeon
GTTTCCATCTCCCCAGGCTAAATCATCGAAGACTGTCATTACATCGCCGGTTGCGGTTATCGGGAAGGAAACAAAGACCCAGTCATCAGCAATTGCTCCATCAAGGTCTATGTCATATGGGGGTATGGGGCCAGTGTTAAGCGTGGGGGAAACGCTGGATTGGGTATCTCCGTAATCATATTCCATGGTGAATGTTGGGGACGGTGAATCCCAGGTTACCTCGGCATTATCAAAGGCCAGCTGTCGCTGTCCCTCATTTTTTTCCAGGTTAGTGTCCCTGAAGGCTAATTTAAGATAATAGGTGGTGTCTGCATTGACCACGCCTGAAACATCTATGTTCACTGCGGCCCATGAACTTGTGGATGTAATGGTTCCGCTAGTCCAGATCTCACTTCCCAGGGTGGGCGCACCAGAGATTGTATCGATGAAAACATAGGCCGCCATATTCCTATCACCAGCGCCTATGTCCAGGCAGCTCCAGTCAAAGTCAAGTGTGGCTGAGGATGGTACCAATCCGGTTGTGAATGCCTGCTCCCAGTATCCTGAATAGGTCTGCTCGCTGGTTCCTCCTGTTGTGGCGGCTGTAAACACGATGTCTGCAGAGCCAGGAGGATTACCAGCCGCACCATTCCAACTCCCTGAAACTGTGCCAGAACCAGTGTCTTCCCACATACTGAATGCCCAGTTTGCCGTGTCTGTGGTAAAGTCCGGGTTCAGGGTTGAACCTGTACCACCACCTCCACCAGATGTCACATCCAGCCATACCTCGACCGTGATAGCATCGCCATCTGCCGCTATGTTGCCGACTAGATTGTCTGTCCATGTGTAGAAGGCACTGGTGTCAGTCACATCCGTATCATCCGCAATGGTCGTATCAAGCAAAGTTGCTCCGGAATATACCTGTGCGAACAATCTGCCGGTGCACGAAGGATCGGACATGTATCCATATACATCAAAGGTCCAGAGGCCGTCAATACTGTTCGAGGTCAGGTATGTCGATGTTGTTGTCCAGGCACCAACAAGAACCGGTCCGGTTCCTGATATGCCTGCCGTGGTCTGGAACTGCGGCAAAATCTCAACTGGCATCATGTTCAGATCAAAGGGTCCATCCACCTGGAAGAACCATTCATCATCCACGATATTATCGATGGAGAAAGCGGTGAAGGACGAATCATTTCCCTTCTTGTTCGAACTGTCCAAAGCCTCCACCATTATCTTGTAGTTGACACCATCAGGCACTCCCGCTGCCCAGATATATGTGCTGGACCCGGATGCGTCATTTATCAGGCCGCTGGCTATCGGACTCCATGTGTTGCCGCCGTCGTCACTGTAGTTGAGGTAAATGAACAGATTATCTAGCAGGTCTTCGGCATCTATCGCGTTCCATGCTATTGTTATGGTACCGCTTTCGATGATGCCTACGGTATTGGGGTATGTCAATGTCACGTCTGGAGCCATGGTAATATCTAGGATTTCAATGGTTACAAATGCTGGTTCTCCCCAGTTTCCTTCTGAATCCTGGCCGCGCACCCAAATGGTATGCTCGCCAAAGGACCAACCAGTTGTATCTCCGGTTGCGATAACTCCCTCAGTGGGATTATCAAAGGTACCATCATACGGGCTCATCAGTGTTCCTGGCCAGCTCGGAACCGTGCCCTCGCACCATTCTGCCGCGGCTATATCAGAATACCCTGTGCTGATGTCATTGATATTGGCTGTTATCTCAATGGGCCAGCCTTGCCCGGCCGGGTTGGGATTAACGCTAACTGCCAATGTTTGTGGCCCCCACACATCTATCTCACTTTCCCAGTTAGCCTTGTACACTCTGAGCCAGACATCCATGTTGCCGGTTTCAAGGTCCTTGCTGTAGGAATGGTAGGTTTGATACATGTACTCGCCCAGTGAATCACCGGACTGGTGGCCCTTGGAATATGAATCCTGTGTAACATTCTGGAATCCCCAGCTTGTGAAACCATCATCGGAAACGGGATTGTCAATGTTGTGGAAATCAAAGGTCGTTGTCTTTTCCAGGTACTGGGACCAGATATACGTGGTGCCTCCCTCCTCTGTAGCATCGATGTCAAGGATCGGACAAAAGCCATAATCCACATCAGAAATGTCAGTACCCAGCGGACCATTGAGCGCGCTCCAGCTGGCACCCAGATCATCCGAATACATTATCCAGCCGTCTCTCTGGGTATTAGTCGTACCCACACTCCTGGTGAAGAAACAGTACCATCTATTGCTTGAAGCCCCTTCACTTGTGGCCGTGCCTACCGGGAACATGCAGTTATCTGTTGTATCCACGATCACTCCTGGGTTCCAGCTTCCATCATAGTAGATGAAGTAAAGATCTCTCTCAAGTTCGACAATGGACCTGTAGTAAAAGTAGACAACAACATTGTCCAGCTTGTCGACAAAAGCATTGGGACGATAGTACATATTGCCATCTGCTGGCGATATCTGGATAAATCCTCCCCAGGTGGCTCCTCCGTCCGTGGATGTCTTGGCAAAGGTGCCGAAACCCGCGAAACTGCCTCCCAGGTAATAGATGCTTTCAATGATCATGATGACCTCGTCCGTGGATTCCCTACAGCATACCATTGTGTCCCTCCAGTCATCGTCATATGCTGGATTGTCTGAGTTGCTGGCTGCCTTCACAGGGTTCCATGTTGTGTACGGGGGGTCTGCCCATGCGCTGTATGCCCAATACCCACCCCAATCTGTGAAGTCTGAAGGGTCCCAGCCATGCCATGAAATGAAAACCCTGTCCTGGTATGTTCCACCGGGCATGTGGGTAATCCTTATGTCCTCGGGGACATCCGCCTGGGTGCTCACCTGGGAATGGGTCCATGTTGCAGTTCCAGTGGTCAGGTCATCAGTGGTGTGGGAGACAAAGACCCTGTTACCATTGTCCTTTCCTTCCTCAGAAGCGTAGGCTATCAGTGTACAGTCGACACCAGTGGCATTGGTGAAGGCGATCACGGATGGGTTGGATTGCGACATCTTGCTGTCAGTTACCTGGTAGGCGAGTGGAAGCCCCGAGCCAATTATGTCAACTGTTATGGTGATGCTATCTCTGATGGCAGGTATTGTTATATCAAAGAGGGATTCGGCGGTTATTGTGAACTGATGGATGCCTATTGCAGCGGTTGGGGAGGCGGTTATCTGGGCTATAACGTTTTTTTCTGTATTGGAATCCATACCCATCGGGCTGGTATCCGAATAGGTGACTGTTAGGTCCGCATCCGCGTCATCCGAGAACTGGATACTATCAGGTTCCGTTCCGAAATTCAATATGTCCAGTGGAAATGCAAGAGTTCCACCCTGGGAGCATTCCATGGTTGTCGGATTGTCGATATTAAGTTGCACATGGTAATCTTCTTGAACTCCGGTGTCCGCGCCCCACACAACAGCAAAATTCGGTGCATCTGGTGTACTGTCGCTTCTTATGGTCACAGTCCACTGGCCTACCTCAGGTTTCTCGACAAAAACGGCTTCCACATTATTGATGTCATCATCATTGTCGTCATCTGTATCATAATCAAATCCGTACGGTGCAGCGGTCGGGCTCCCTAGACTATCCCAGAATGCCGCATCCGGATCTGGATGTGACCAATCATCATTGTCTCCAACCTGGTCAAAGCAGTTTCCCTTATACACAATACCACTGGGTGAGACAACTTCCAGCTCGTAATCATTGCTCATGGAGTTTCCAGCTGGCATATCCCAGCACACCATCACCTTCAAGGGCACGCGGTCAGATTCAATGTAGGTGTTTGCTCCACCATCCACAGAAATATCCCATGTCTGGCCTGTTGCAAGATTGCCCTCGGCCCACTGATTGGTCCTTGGTGCGTCAGGGCATATCGAGTTCTTGACATTCACACGGCCCCATCCATCCTGATAGCTAGGGTAACCATAACCTACGTCTTCCGCACCGTTTAGCATGATAGCCTTCACAAGGACGGCATTCGGGTCTCCCATCCCCTCCACATCAATGAGATATTGCCTTATCAATGATGCGGAGCCAGCAACAAAGCTTAACTTGATGCCTGAGGCGGTCGTTTTTGAATAATCTGAAGTGAGGGTATTGTAATAGTTATAGCCAGGAATGTCATTGATAGCATCTCCAGAGTCTAGAGAGGATTTCGTGGATATGACATTGGTGGCTGGTGCGGCAATGTCTGGTTTTATCCTCCCAGTTATCATCGGGCCTCTTGAGGTGCCCTCCCACAGAGTATTGGGATCATCGGATAAGCTGGCATATTCCGGATGATAGCCCTCGGAGCCGCCCACAGACAGCCCGCACCAGGAATTGCCCCCACCACTGATCGACAATGGCCTGGGTCCTTCATAGCCCGTTGGGAAGATCATCAATGTTGTTGGATTGGCATTCATCGTGGAATCTGTTGTTTGGGAATTTGAATCATAATCTGCTGCTGGTGTGCCTGCTGGCCCCCATGGATTTGCGATAACCCTCGCGCCGCTGGCGATCATCGCGTCCCAGTCACCAGTGCCAAAATCAGCTCCGGCTATAAGCTCTCCCTGTGGACACATGCCAGCATAACCATTGTAATAGTTGTCACCAGTTGGTAATCCTTCGACGGTCTCATAGCAGAAGCCGTTTCCTATCATGGCCCCGGCATAGAAGGTTGGGGCATAATAAGCAATTGAGCCTATCTGGGTAACTCTGGCCCCTGCTCCATCTCTAAGGTCCGGGTGGTTGACATCAATCATCCCGCCAGTCAATCCCATTATTTGGCCAGTGCCTAGAAGGAATGTTCCAAGGCCATTGTTTTCCGGGTACCATACATCCTCCAGCTCCATGGATTGCCTGCTCATATCATTGGCCGGAACAGGTCCGGGATTGGCCCCTGCCATGATTGGGTCCTCAATTCCATATTCCAAACCGCCGATCAGCCCGGCATTAAGTGATGTTATCATGAATAAAGCAATGATAATAACAGATATTCTGTTGAAATTCATTTTGCCAAGTCCACTTCTCTTCTCTTCCCTATCCTTCATGTTTCTCTCCTCCATTGACCCATTTTTTTCTATTATCATAAACGATCTAAGTTATCTTTATTAATTATTTTTGACATATTTATACTTATTTGACAGATAACCATCTTACACACCAACAAACCAGCATTAGAATATGATTTAATCAATGAAAATTCAAAAATGTAAAAGGAGGGAAGGCTGACCGCCTTCCCTATTATGCTTTTTCACCTGCCTATGGGATTATCCAATCATAGGCTGCAGTGGCATATACCCAGTATGCATCCCCTCTCATGAACATGTCGCCATCCGGCATGAGCTCTATGTCATAGGCCGCGGCATCGTTGTACCTCTCAATTCTGGTTACCAGGCCGACCGAATCGGTTTTCAGGTCTCCCACTGTATATCCTTCGACCTGTGATGGGAAGCCCACCAGGTTCCAGCCGGCCACCAGGTTGATGGTGGTTCCAGAAGGCTCAAATCCCCAGCCAACGCTTAGGTTATCATCCCCTGCAGGCTGATTGTCCGTGATATGTACCCAGAATCCCATGCCATTGTCCACCATCGGCATGTCCTGGGTTCCAGAATAGTTCTTATTATAAGATTTCCAATGGTCTGCCCCATCACTTGCATTGTACCACATGATTATGTCCCATTCGGTGTTTCCATCTC